>DATACQ010000734.1:0-3700 GCA_036258955.1 Binatia bacterium | reverse complement strand
TGTGGCGATGCAGATTGCTGCGGCGAATCCGCGCTTCGTTCGCCGCGAAGACGTTTCACCAGGCGAGTTTGAGAGAGAACGGGCGATTCATCGCCAGCAAGCTTTGGATTCCGGCAAACCGGAAAAAATCGTGGACAAAATCGTAGAAGGCAAGATGGAGCGATTCTATTCCGAGGTCTGCTTGCTTGAGCAGGCGTTCATAAAGGACCCGGATCGCAAAGTATCGGATATTATCAATGATGCGATCGCGCGACTTGGGGAAAATATTCAAGTCCGCCGCTTTGCGCGCTACCACTTAGGTGAGGGGACTTCGAGCGGCGACGTATAGTCCGGCTCTCGATCCTTCATGAATCAATCCACCCTCAGGTATAAACGAATCATCCTCAAAGTGACCGGTGAGGTTTTCGCCGGCCCGCAGCAATACGGCATCGACGCCAAAACGGTTAAAGCTTTCGCCCAAGAGCTCAAAGAGGTGAAGGAGCTGGGCTGCGAACTCGCTCTGGTGATTGGCGGCGGCAACATCTTCCGTGGCGCGGTGGCGAGCGAGATCGGTATGGATCGCGCGAGCGCCGACACCATGGGAATGCTTGCTACCGTCATTAATAGCTTGGCGCTGCAGGATGCGCTCGAAAAGTTGGGAGTTTCCACCCGGGTGTTATCGGCAATTGAGATGCGCCAGGTGGCCGAGCCGTATATTCGCCGGCGCGCGACCCGCCATCTGGAAAAAGGCCGGGTCGTGATTTTTGCCGGCGGGACCGGCAATCCCTTCTTCACCACCGATACGACAGCGAGTCTGCGCGCTATGGAGGTCGGAGCGGAAGTGCTGTTGAAGGCAACTAAGGTCGAGGGGGTCTATGATGCCGATCCCGTCAAAAATGCCGGTGCCAGAAAATTCGAAGAGTTAACCTACATCGAGGTGTTGAATCGCGAGCTCAAGGTAATGGACTCAACGGCCATTTCCCTATGTATGGATAACCAAGTCCCGATCATTGTCTTTAACCTAATGGAGAAGGGCAACATCATGCGCGTCCTTTCGGGAGAGCCCATAGGCACATTGGTTAGCGGGGGCAAGCGATGAACGAAGCGCTCTTTACGCAACTGCAGAAAGAAATGGAAGGCTCCCTCGGCGCCCTACGTAAGGAACTCGCGAAGCTTCGCACCGGCAGAGCCTCGACGGCGCTGCTTGAACATATCGTCGTGGAATACTACGGGGCGACCACACCGTTAAATCAGTTGGCGACGTTGAGCGCGCCGGAGCCGCGTCTTCTGGTGATTCAGCCTTATGATCGCAACGCGATGACGGAAATCGAGAAAGCGATTTTGAAGTCGGATCTCGGGCTGACGCCGAACAACGACGGAAAGGTCATACGAGTGCCGATTCCGCAACTCACCGAGGAGCGCCGCAGAGACCTGGTGAAGCACGTTAAGAAGATTGGCGAAGAGTTTCGCGTGTCGATGCGCAATCATCGCCGTGTTGCTCTGGAACGGCTGAAAGAGGCGGAGAAAAAGAAAGAGATCACCGCCGATGATCATAAGCATGGCCAAGAGCGGGTGCAGAAAACAACCGATGAGTTTATCGCCAAGGTCGACCAGGTCATCAAAGCTAAGGAAACTGAGGTCATGGAGGTCTGATCCGCTGTTGATCCACTGCGCCCGTCCCCGGCTCCGCTCCGGAGTCCACCTTAATCCCGCTTCTGAAGTCACTGCTGCTGTCCGCTTAAGATCATGGAGCTGAACGGTCTGGACAAGAACCGGTTGCCGCAGCACGTCGCCATCATTATGGATGGTAACGGCAGATGGGCGAAGGTTCGCGGCAAGAGCCGTATTGAGGGGCATCGGCGCGGCAAGACTTCGGTGCGCGCCATCGTGGAAATGAGTCGCAAAATTGGCATTCGCTATCTTTCCTTGTATGCCTTCTCTACTGAGAATTGGTTTCGCCCCCGCCAAGAAGTGCACGCATTGATGGCCCTGCTGGAGCACTACCTCGCGGCTGAGCAACCGAAAATGATGCGCTACGGCATTCGCCTGCTCGCCGTTGGTGACCGCGACCGGCTGCCGGCGCGCGTGCGACGTATCCTGGAGCGGGTTATCGATCTGACTCGCAACAATCAGCGTATGACGGTTATTTTGGCCCTGAGTTATAGCGGTCGCGACGATATTGTTCGCATGGCCCGACACCTGGCGCGGGAAGCCCAGGCCGGGAGAGTGGACCCCGATTCCATCAATGAAGACCTTATTGCGGGGCAACTCGATACGGCGGGAGTGCCGGATCCAGATCTTTTGATTCGGACGAGCGGCGAACTGCGGATCAGCAACTTTTTCCTGTGGCAGATTGCTTACAGCGAGATCTATGTAACTCCTACGTTGTGGCCCGACTTTCGTGAGCGCGAATATCTCGCGGCCCTTGCCGAATACCAATGCCGGCGCCGCAGGTTCGGTCGGACCGATGAGCAACTCGATCAAGCTCTTCTCGCCTCCGTACAAGCCGGTGGAAGCAAATCTTAAGCGCCGTAGTCTTACGGCGCTGGTTATTGTTCCGCTGGTCATCTATGTGGTGGGCTGGGGACAAGAGACGGTTTTTACCCTAGTCGTTCTAGGCGTCACCTCGTTAGCCCTCTACGAGTACTTCCACATGGCGTTACCGGCGCACCGCGGCGAGCAGAAGCTCGGCTTCTTGTTTGGTCTCGCCCTAGCCTTGTTGACAATTGCGCCGAGTCTTGCCGGGCGGGAGATCTGGCTAGCGCTGGTGCTTGTTTTGATCTTTTCGATCTATGTATTTGTCGCGGGAGAGCTTTATGACAGGATGACGAGATTGAGCTGGCTTCTCCTGGGTGGCTTCTATATCGGCTTGTTGATGCCGCATTGGGTATTTCTCTTTCGCTACCCTGGCGGCCGGAGCTGGGTGTTTTTTACTCTGGCGGTGGTTATGGGCGGTGATACGGCCGCGTATTTCGTCGGCAGGCGATTTGGCGTAAGGAAGCTCGCACCGGAAATAAGTCCGGGAAAGACCTGGGCCGGTGCCTGGGGCTACATGGCAGGCGCTCTCATCCTCGGCGTCTTGGCAGCCCAGTTTCTCTTCGTTCAGCATTCGTTTCTCGAGATTGTCGCTCTTGCGCTGCTGCTTGCGACTCTAGGGCAAGTGGGCGATTTGTTCGAATCTTTGCTCAAGCGCGTCTTCAACGTCAAGGACTCGAGCTCTCTCGTCCCGGGACACGGCGGCATTTTGGACCGGCTCGACAGCTTGATTTTTCCTGCAGTGTTCGCGAACGCCTACCTCAAGGTGTTTGATTCATGAGAACCATTGCGCTTCTCGGGTCCACCGGCTCAATCGGCATGAGTACTCTTGATCTGGTGCGGCAATTTCCTGACCAGTTCCGAATCTACGGCATGGTTGCGGGCGTGAATTTACGGCGTCTCGCGGCGCAAATCGTCGAGTTTGTGCCGCAAGTCGTATCGGTAAAAAACGAAAAAGATGTGTCGCGGCTACGGCAATTGTTGAATGGTCAGCAGGTGGAAATACTTTGGGGTCAAGGGGGCGCCGCGCAGATCGCCAGCGCTGTCGAAGTCGACGTCGTACTGGCCGCGATCGTCGGCGGTGCCGGATTGATCCCGACGCTCACGGGGGTGAACGCGGGAAAAGAGATCGCTCTAGCCAATAAAGAAGCCCTTGTAATGGCAGGCGAGCTTTTCTTGAACGCTG
>DATACQ010000733.1:0-4732 GCA_036258955.1 Binatia bacterium | reverse complement strand
AAAACGAGCATAAACAAGAGCGCCGTCACTTGTGTGATCAACGCGCCGAGAATCGGCAGAGCTGCCGCATCGACGCCGATCTTCTTGAAGATTGGATTGATACCGAAGCAGAAAGCGGCAATCAACGGAAACAACAAGTATTTCAGGCGGGTCCCCTCCGCCTGCGGGCTTGCTTTAGCGCTCGATAGAGAAGCAATCCCCATTACAATTAGACAGACCCCGGCAATGATGAAACCGTTCATGTCTTCCCCGAGGAAAACCACCGCAAGCAATGCCGTCAGTAAGGGCGAGCCGTTCTTGATGGAAGTTGCTTTGGAAGCGCCAACCCTATCGATCCCTTTGTAGTAAAATACTTTCCCGAAGCTCGCTCCCACGGCGCCTGCGAGAAAGAACGCCCAGAACGCTTTTCCGGTCACATCGACATGAACAATTTCGCCGCTGTAAAGCGCCAGGCCGGCAAGAAACACGACCGAGACGCACTGCTCGATGATCGTCGCGGTGCTGACGTCGGCGTAGTTCAACCCCCGCTTGAGCAGAAGCGGGCTGATACCCCAGAGCGTTCCGGCAAGGAGCGCGTAGGCAACGCCAACTTGCAGTTCCGTGGCCATGATGCCGTGTCGTGCTGCTAGTTGGCTTTCTCTTGTGCCTTGCCTTCCAGACCTTCAACTCCTTTCTGCATCCCTTCATACATTTGTCTTTCTTTCTGCACTCCCTCCTGGATCGCCCGCTGGGCTTCCTTCGCGCGCTCGTCGGAGCTCTTCTCATCACCGCCACACGCCGGCAAAGCCATGATTAGACATAGCAGCATCCAACCCAAATGTTTCATGTATATCTCCTCATACTGCAGTTAGTTACCAGCAAAGCGCGCGTCGGCGCAATACGCCCCGAATCTCTGCCGCTTTCCTTCCCGCGCTCTTTTGCTATCTTGGTAATTCACGATGCTGCGTCCAGTTTCGATTTTGGTCGGCGTTCTGCTTCTCGGCGTTTCTGGGCAAGCGGGTTCGCCGGAAACACCAATTAAGCTCAAAAATAGCACCGGCTTGGCAGTGATCAGCTCCGGCGTTTGGAAACCCATTCGCAAGGGCATCGAGCATCGCAAGGTTTCTTTGGAGCGCGAAACCCCTGCCAATACGTTAGACCTCACCCTCTACCGATTCGATACAGATCTCATTGTGCCGCGGGTTATCTATGCAGCGCACCACAATCTCAAGAGCACGGACGTCAAGACGTTCGCGCAGAAGACCGGTGCCATTGGCGCGATCAATGCCAACTACTACGATCCGCAAGGACAACCTTTGGCGTTCTTAAAAACCGCCAGCAAAACAGTCAATCCGCGGGTCTCCCCGGCCGCAATTTATTCCGGCATCTTCGGTGTGAAGGACAGTGAGCCGTTCGTCGTCAAACGCGATGAGTTTTCCCCAGGGCAGGTTGACGAGGGAATTCAATCGGGACCGCTACTGTTGCTCGGCGGCAGCGCGCAGCCGGTTGTGGGCGCGCCGAGCCGGCCCAACCGCCGCGCACTGATCGGCATCGACAGAAACCGGCGATTGCTGATAGCCGTTACGGATAAATTGCTTGGCGGCCTGACCTGGGCAGAACTGCAGGAACTCTTCACAGCGCCGGAATGGCGGCTTGAAGCCCATGACCTTCTCGCCTTGGACGGCGGCGCCTCGGCGCAGCTTTATATACGAAGCGGCAAATATGAGGATTTGATTCCCGGCACCGCCGAGGTACCGGTGGTGATCGGGTTTTTCGATCGATCCAAGTAGCCCCACGACACTACGAACCAATCCAGACGTGCGCTGCATACTCTCAAGACCAGACTAAATGAAAATCTCCCCTGGCCCCTCTTTTTCAAAGAGGGGTTAAGAGCTTCGATAAGTTCTTGCAGGCTGCTCAAAAGACCTCAGAGGCAAGGCGCGCGAAAATCGATCCTTCGACTTAGCTCAGGACAGGCTCCTGCCCCCTGCTCCGTGCTCCCTGCTTCGCAAGCACTACGCTTGTAGCGAGGCGGTTGAGCGCAACGAAGCCTGTGAGGCTTTTCAGCAGCCTGCGCTATTCGAGGGAGAAGAATGCCAGTCGGCTCCACTCCAAAGCCCACGCCGGCAGTATTCCCAGATAGAGCGTGCCGGCCATCGCCAAGCCAACAGCGGTATAAAGATACGGCGACTGCGCGAAAGATTTGCCCGGCGCGCCGCCTTCCTCCATGTACATGGCTACGATCACGCGCAAGTAGTAAACCACGGACAAGAGACTATTGAGCACACCGATAATCGCCAGCACCGTGTGGCCTGAGAGTACGGCGGCGCGGAAGATGTAGAATTTTCCTGTGAAGCCGGCCAGCGGAGGAAAGCCCGCCAAAGAGAGCATGAACAGCGCCATCGTAAATGCGAGAAACGGGCGTTTGAAACCGAGCCCGGAAAAATCGCCATAGTTTTCGCGGACGGTATCGCCATCACTGAGGGCCGTGACCACCGCGAACGCCCCGGCGGTCATGAAACCGTAAGTGAGTAAATAGAAAAGCAGCGGCATGCCACCCCACTCTTCTCCCACCGCGACGCCGATCAAAAGATAACCTGCGTGCGCGATGCTTGAGTATGCAAGCATTCGTTTGACGCTCGATTGTGTTAAGGCGAGCAGGTTGCCGAGCGTCATCGTGGCCACGGCCAGGACCGCCACGGGAAATACCCAGTCGGCATCCAACGGCGAAAGCTTGTGCAGCACGATGCGCGCCCATGCCGCGAAAGCCGCCGCCTTGACGCCTACGGACATCAGGCCAGTCACCGGCGTCGGCGCTCCCTCGTAAACATCCGGAATCCAGAAATGAAAAGGCACGGCACCGACTTTGAAGGCGAAGCCCGTGAGCAATAACAAAGCTCCGCCGACGAGATAATAAGGCCATTCCCCAACCGGCTCGAGCAAATGATTTGAGATCTCATTCAAGTTAGTGGAGCCGGTGGCGCCGTAGATCAAGGCGATGCCATAGAGTAGGAAACCCGTGGCGAAGGCGCCGGTTAAGAAATACTTCATGGCCGCTTCCGCCGAACGGCTGCTGTTTCGCTGGATTCCAGTGAGCACGTACACGGCGACGGACATTGTTTCGAGTCCCAAAAAGAAAACCATCAGATCATTACCCGCAGCCATCAGGATCATTCCCAGGGTCGCGAACAAGACCATCGAGTAGAACTCCCCTTCGGGAATGCGCGACGCTTTAATGTAATGAATGGACGACAGAATCGTCAGCGCCGCGACGGCCAGAAAAACTTGGGTGAAGAAGAGCGCGAAGTTATCCAGATAATAGCTATCCCGGAACGCGCCCTCTTGGCTGCCCCAGAGAAATACCGCCTCCGCGCCACACAGTGCGATTCCGAGCATGCTAACCCAGGCGAGCAATCCCTTCTCTTTCTCGTTTAAAAACAGATCGAGCAGCATGACCACTAGGGCGGTCACGAGGATCTGCGCCGCCGGCAAAAGCGGTAGCGGATTAACGTTCATTGCCCTTGCTTTCGCCGGGATTGACGCTGGCGGTCGGCGCAGGAACGCTCGGGACGATAAACACTTTTTTAAGCGTATGCTCTATGGAAGGTTTCATGCGGCTCAAAAACGGCTGCGGATAGATGCCCATGGCGACAATCAGAACGACGATCGGCGCCATAATCAGCAGCTCTCTGGCATTCAAGTCATGCAGCTTCTGATTTTCCGGGCGGGCGAGGGGTCCGAAGAGCACGCGGCGGCACATCCACAGCATATACACCGCCCCCAGAATCACGCCGGTGGCGGCGACGGCAGTCCAACCCGGCGTTACGGCAAACGCGCCAAGGAGAATCAAGAACTCGCCGACAAAACCGTTCAGGCCGGGCAATCCAATGGATGAAAAAGTCACGAACAGCAAGAGCGCCGAGAAGAGCGGCACCTGCTGCCAAAGACCGCCGAAATCTTCGATCATCCGGGTGTGTCGCCGGTCATAAATCATTCCTACGAGAAGAAACAAAGCGCCCGTGGAGAGCCCGTGATTGAGCATCTGGTAAATGCTGCCTTGCAAGCCTTGCAGATTGAGCGCGAAGAGCCCGAGCATAACAAACCCAAGATGGCTCACTGAAGAATAAGCCACCAGTTTCTTGATGTCCGGTTGCATCATCGCCACCGCCGCGCCGTAAACGATTCCGATAACGGAAAGCGCGATGAAGTAGGGCGCGCTCGCCAGTGCCGCGTCAGGAAAGAGCGGCAGCGCGAAGCGCAAGAATCCATAGGTGCCGAGTTTCAGCAATACAGCCGCAAGAATCACGGACCCGGCGGTCGGAGCCTCGACGTGGGCGTCCGGCAGCCACGTATGCAACGGGAAAAGCGGTACCTTGATGCTGAACGAAAGCGCGAACGCTAAGAACAGCCACATTTGTTCATGGGCGGGCAGACGGAAATCGTAAAGGCGCAGAAGGTCGAATGTGACTGCTTGGGTTTCCTGGGAATGGCGAGTGACAAAATAGATGATGGCAACGAGCATCAACAAGCTGCCGCTCATGGTGAAAACGACAAACTTCAAGGCTGCATAAATGCGCCTTGCACCACCCCAGACGCCGATCAGGAAATACATCGGCACGAGCATCACTTCCCAGAACACGTAAAAGAGCACGAGATCCAGAGCAACGAAGGCGCCCAACATGCCGGTTTCCAGCAGCAACATGCATACGAGATACTCTTTGATCTTTTCAGTGACGGTCCAGGACGCCAGGAT
>DATACQ010000732.1:0-4494 GCA_036258955.1 Binatia bacterium | reverse complement strand
GTTGCGTCGATGTGGTTGATCTTGATGCCGGGGAATCGCTTCTCAAAAACCGGCAGAATTCTTTCCGCGTTGACCTGGGCCAACGTGCCATAGAAATTCAGCCCGCCGCCTTCTTTTAGCGCTGCCTTGTGTAGCTCATCGAGGCTCTGCGCCCGCAGGGTTTGCGCCAGCGCAGCCGCTAGCAACGTGGCAACTACAAACAAGAGTTTAAACCGCCGTGAAACTATAAACATCAAAGTCTCCTTCTTCCCAGACTGACGAACGCGCGACACCCTACAATTTGAATCCCGTCAAATCAATATAGCTCCGATTATCGCAGCTTAAAGATCTCTTTCCAGGTCTTTTCATACTTACGCCATTCTTTGATTTCCTCCGTGCCGATGGGATAGATCCGTTCCGGGCGGATCTTCTCGAGTGGTTCTACTTTCGGGTGCGGCGGATTGCGACCGCCCTCGGCGTAGACCTTCATGCCTTCCTCGCTGGCGGACCAACGGGAAAAAAGCCAGGCTGTATTGGGATGAGGAGCATCCTTCGCGAGCGCCGTGGCATTGATGGTGGCCACGCCCTCGGTCAACATATATCCGAGGGGCGCCCCCTTTTTGATGCGTGGTGGATAATGGTGCGCGTAGCAGGTAAAGCAAGCCGCCGCCTGCCCGGCCACAAGAAATTCCGCCAGTTCGGAATGACCTTTGTGAAACTCAACGTTATTGGCTGCAATCTTTTTCAAAATCTCGACGGCTTTCTCATCGCTTTTGTACTTATGCCGCGCCAACCCCATGAAGATCTCCACGTCCCGCGGTTCGGCTATCAGCTTGCCTTTCCATTTGGCGTCGGCAAAATCCTCAAACTGTTTCGGTTCATCACCCGGTTTGACCAACGTCTTATTCCAGGCGCCGGTAATTATAATCAGGTCGGCTGCGAGCCAAAAAGGCCCCTTGAGATTCGCTGGGTACGCAGCCGCTTCGGGAGGAAGTTTATCGATCAACAGCTTTTGCTCGGCAAGCTGCAATACGTTTTCCAAAGACATTTGAAAAATATCGGCGAGGACCCTGCCGCCGCGCGCCTCCGTGATGGCCCTGGCGGAGAGCTTGTCGGCCGTCGCATCGACGTGGTTGACCTTGATTCCGGGAAAACGCTTCTCGAATACGGGCAGAATTCGTGCCGCGTTGATCTGCGCCAGAGTGCCATAGAAGTTGAGAGTGCCACCCTCCTTCATGGCTTGTTTGTGGAGTTCATCCAAACTCTGCGCCCCAACCATCGCGGGCGCAAAGGCGAGCACAAAAACGATCATTAGACCCCACACGCCGAACGAATTTGGTTTGCGTCGCAACATATTTCCCCCGTCAGGTGGTCTGCTTTGGCCTATCTTAGCTTGAAGACTTCTTTCCAGACTTTTTCGAACTTGGTGTATTGTTTCAAATCCTCGACGCCGACCGCATAAATGTTTTGCGGGCGGATCTTTTCCGTGGGTTCGACTTTCGGATGAGCCGGCGTTCTTCCGCCTTTAGAATAGACCGCCTGTCCTTCCTCGGAGGCGGCCCAACGGTTGAAAAGCCAGGCGGTGTTCGGATGGGGAGCGTCTTTCAGAACCGCGACCGCAATGATTCCTGCGGCACCTTCCGAGAGCAGGTAATCGACCGGCGCTCCCTTTCGTTTACGCGAAGGAAAATGATGTGAGTAACAAGTGAAGCACGCTGCCGCTTGCCCTGCGACCAGGAATTCCGCGAGTTGCGAATGTCCTTTGTGGAACTCTACGTTGTTTGCCGCAATCCTGGCGAGTACGGCACGCGCCTTTTCCAGACTTTTGTGTTTGTGGGTAAGAGCGATCAGGATCTCGTAATCCCTCGGTTCAGCAATTAATCGTCCTTTCCATCGGGGATCGCCAAAATCGTCCAGGTACTTTGGCTCCTCTTCTTTCTTGACCTTATCGGTATTCCAAGCGCCGACGAAGAATATCAGGTTATTGGCGACCCAATACGAACCTTTTAAATTGGCCGGATAGGCCGCCGCCTCGGGCGGTGCCTTGTCCAACAATAACTTCTGCTCGTGAATCTTGTTGATATCCTCGAGACCAAATTCAACGACGTCGGCGAGGACGCGACCGCCGCGGGCTTCCGTAATGACGCGGGCCGACAATTTATCCGAAGTGGCATCGACGTGGTTGATTTTGATCCCTGGGAACCGCTTCTCAAAGACCGGATAGATTTTCTCTGCGTTGATTTGCGCCAGCGAGCAGTAGCAATTGAGCACTCCCTCTTCTTTCAGCGCTTTCTTGTAAAGTTCGTCGATGGTCTCGCCCTGCGCCAAAGCCACTGCGGGCAACGCGAGCGTCGCCACGAAAAAAAGGACTCCAAGGATGAGGTTAAGCATTTCGGCTACTCCTTTCGGAAACCCGCCAGTCATCGACTCCGGTTGTTACTTCTTCCCGCCCTTAAGCGCCGCCTGTAATTTGGTTTTCAACTCCGGGCTCATGCCGAGGAACTCTGCGACCAGTTTGTGGATCTCCTCCCCGATCAGCGGATCGATCTCGAGCTTCCCTTTGCTGGCATCGGCCAAAAGCTCTTTGTCCGTAAAAACTTTAGCGAAAGCCACTTCCAGCGCTTTGGCCCGCTCCGCCGGCGTTCCTGGCGGAGACACATAAACTTTGCCGAAATTATTGGGCGTGCTCGTGCCGTACTTCAGGATCAGCCGGTGCTCTTCGGTCTTAGCGATGTCGGTGATCGTTGGCACGTTGGGGACGATCAGATCCTTGATGGGCTTATCCGATAACTGAGCAAGGACGATCCAATCGCCGTTTTTGACCTTGTCGAACGATGTGACTTTGGACGATACCCAGGTGTTAAAGAACCCATCCACCTCACCACTATCCAGCGCCAGGCGCACGTCAGCGGTACCTTTGTAGCCGGAAACAACTTTCAAGTTCGCACCCAGAACGTCGCGGGCCAAAATCGGCGCATGCTCCACCGTCGAGCCGGGAATTGCACCCATGCTCACCTGCTTGCTCTTGGGTCCGATGAGCTCATCGAATTTGGTGATGCCGGCCTTCTTCGTCACGATCATTAGATAGGTTTCGCTTACCGGCACGGCGAGATAACGAAATTTTGCCATATCGAACTGAATCGAAGGCGTGCCAAAGAGCTGCTCGAGAACGATAGGGCCGGAAATATTGCCGATGACGGTGCCATCTTTGGGCGACGCATTATACAGGTGATTGGCCGCGATAATGCTCCCCACGCCCGGCATGTTTTCTACGATCACGGCGGGGTTGCCGGGAATATATTTCGAAAGGTGTCGTCCAATCAGGCGAGAATACTGATCGTAGCCCCCGCCTGCCGAAAAACCGACAATGATGCGCACCGTCTTGCCGCGATAGAACTCGGCAACCGATTTTTCGTCGGAGCCGGTTTTCGCGGCTTGGGCCGCCAAGCCGTTTCCGGAGAAGTAAAGCCCGGCAGATAGAATGAACGCCAGAATCAATCTACGTCCCACGTTGTCTCTCCTCGCTCTTCTCGGATCGCTGCTACTGGTCGCTAGTCGTATCCTCCTTTAGACGTAGACCCGCCCTTATCCCTTCAGTCGAAGAGGACATGTCAGAGATTCTCCAATCGTTTCAAGGTTTCTCCATAGTCCACGACGGCTTTATCGATGGGATAATCCGGCTCATAACCCAATTGTTGCCGTGCACGTGAAAAATCGCTGGACAGCCGGGAATCGGGATATGGCATCGGATTGCTGGTCTTTTTGAGTTCGATCTTCGAACCGGGATACGCCTGGCGAATCGCCTGGACAATATCTTCGCCGCTAACTGTGACTGCATTGCCGATATGGAAAAGGGTATCTTTGAATTTGTCTTTGAGCACGGCCAAGACCGTGCCTTTAGCGGCATCCTTGCCGTACAGGATTTCCGCAGGCCCGTAGGGCCAACTGATCTCAGTTGCTTCGCCCTTAACTGCGGCGCGGATCATTTGTTGAATGGCGATTTCCCGGGTGGCTTTGAGCGCGGCCGGCGAGGGGCCATACAGCCCTCCAGTGTAGCGCAGGCAGATAAACTCGAAACCATAACGTTTTGCATACGCTCGCCCCATGAACTCGCAGCTGGCTTTCGTCGCGGCATACACCGATGGTGGATTTATAGGGATGCTCTCGTCGATTTGCTTCACACCTTCACTGAGCGAGCCCAAATAGACGGTGCCTGAGCTCGGAAAAATTACCCGGCTCACTTGCTCCAGGCGGGCGGCCTCGAAGACATTCACCGTTCCCATGAAGTTGAGTTGTACGCCACTGTAGGGGCGGCGTTGCACCTCTTCACCGAGAAAAGCAGCCAGATGAACAATGCGATCACAGTCGTTGTCGCGCAGCGCCGAAATGAGCGCCGGTAGATCCATCATATCGCCGCGGACCAGTGTAACAGCGGTGGGATTCACCCCCACCGCGCTTAACAGCCGTTCATTGAGCGCAACGTCATACACAACCGGCCGCTCGCCGCGCTGCAAC
>DATACQ010000731.1:0-6449 GCA_036258955.1 Binatia bacterium | reverse complement strand
GCGCCATTTTGCGATTGCGCCACAGTCTCTCCAGGACAGGATCAAAATAGAGCAACAAAAGAGAGGTTCCCATGACAGAAAAACGGCTGGATCAGATGGGATTAGGGGATTTGCGCGCGATTGCGCGAGAACGCATGCCCGGCGACGCTTGGCATCATTTCAATGGCGCCGCCGAAACCAAGGCAACTTTTCATAGGAACTCGCGCGCGTTTCAGAAATATCTTTTTCGCCAAAAGATTTTTCACGACGTAACCGAGCCCGATATTTCCATCGAACTATTCGGCCAGAGGTTGCCGATTCCCGCGATGACGGCGCCGGTGGGCAGTTTCAGCCTGATCGCCAAAGATGCAGAGAGTCAGGTCGCGGAGGGCACGGCCAACGTCGGCGCCATGATGTTTACTAGCCAGGCGGCCAAGCTCGATCCCAGGGGATGGCGCGAGGTAGCCAAGTCGCCGCTGGTTTTGATGGCCTACATGAACCGCGGCAAAGAAGAGGTGAGCGAGTATGCAAAGACGGCTCAGGACCTGGGTTTTGCCGCGGTGGGAATCACTGTGGACACGGTCAAGCCGGTTAAGATCGGCGATGAGGTTCCGATGTCTACAAAGGATGGCAAGCCGCGGAAGGGCTACAAGTCGACGGTTCAAGACATCGAGTGGATGAAGAAACAAGTGAACTTACCGGTGGTCGTCAAGGGAATTATGGGCGAGGATGATGCCCGAGCTGCGGTCAACGCCGGGGCAGATGCGGTCGTGGTCTCGAATCACGGTGGCAGAATTCTTGACTTCAACCGAGCGGCGCTGGAAGCGCTTCCTGAGGTAGTAGAGGCGGTTGGCAACAAAGTCCCGGTGATACTCGACAGCGGAGTCCGCAGCGGCGGTGACGTGGTTAAAGCTCTTGCACTCGGTGCTAAAGCCGTGCTCACCGGACGTCCCGTGGCGTGGGGGGTGGCGGCGTTTGGGGCGCGCGGTGTCGAGCGGGTCTTTGAAATTTTTGAAGAAGAGATCAAACGGGTACTCTGCATGACCGGAGTAGCAAGTATCAGTGACGTCAGTCGAGCGATTCTGTTTCGCGATGAAACAGGGGAGGTGCGCCGATTATGAGCTGGCTATTCTGGGGAGTTCTTTTGGTGCTGGCGGCGTGGATCGTCTGGACTTATAACGGGCTGGTGGCCCTCAGGCATCAACTGCAAAACGCCTGGAAACAGATCGACGTCCAGCTCAAGCGCCGCTACGATTTGATTCCGAATCTCGTGGAAACCGTCAAGGGCTATATGAAGCACGAGCAGGATACCTTGCAGAAAGTCATCGAGGCGCGCAGCAAAGCAATGGCCTCCACCGGAGTCAAGGAATCCGCAGAGGCGGAAAGCGCGCTTTCCGAATCGCTCGGGAAAATTTTTCTGCTCGTCGAAAATTATCCGGAGCTGAAGGCCAATCAGAACGTATTGCAGCTGCAAGAAGAGCTGACGACAACGGAAAACCAGATCGCCTTTTCCCGCCAGTATTACAATGACATGGTCATGCGTTTTAACATGAAGCAGGAAGTATTTCCCTCAAGCCTAGTGGCTTCCTTCTTCCGTTTCCAACCCAGCGAGTTTTTCAACGTCGCCGAAGCCGAGAAGATCGCGCCTCGCGTCAATCTGACGTTGCCGGCTTAAGTCGAGGTATGGCGTCCTGGAGCCGAGCCAAACCCAAGACTTCACCGCTCGCCAGGCGCGCAATGTGCGAACCAGCGCCGTCCTCGTTTTCTTTTTCCTGATTTTTTTTCTGCTCGTCGGGCTCTCAGTCGATTATGTCTATCTTGGCGTATCTACTCCCGCTGGTCTGCTATTCCCCATCGCCACTGCGACCGCGCTGTTATTCGCGCTGTTCTTAACATTGACCGCCTATGGTTATGGGGACAGTCTGATCCTCGCATCCGTGGGCGCCGAAAAGCTAGACATTCGCATCCCGGAGCACCGAGAATTGCACAATTTAGTGACGGAAATGGCGCTGGCATCGGGTTGCCCGATGCCCAAAGTCTACGTAGTTTACGACGCTGCGCCCAATGCCTTCGCCACGGGACGCCGTGCAGAATCCGCAGCCATCTGCGTGACGACGGGATTGCTGGCGGTGCTCAACCGGCAAGAGACTCAAGGTGTCGTCGCCCATGAAATGGCTCATATCAAGAACCGCGACATTCTGTTGATGATGCTTGTGAGCGTGCTATTCGGCGGCATCGCGCTACTGTCCGACTGGTCGCGGCGTGCGCTTTTTCGTCCGCATGGCCGCCGCGCCGGCGGAAGCCTTCTCATTGCTCTTCCGGCGCTGCTCCTGGTCATGTTTTCGCCCTTGATTTCCCGGCTGCTTGCCGTGGCGGTATCGCGCCAGCGCGAGTACCTCGCCGATGCCACGGCCGTGGAGTTCACGCGCAATCCCCTCGGACTCGCCCAGGCATTGGAAAAGATTCGCGACGCCAAGATGCCTTTTCAAAAAGCGTCCCAGGGCACCGCGCATTTGTTTATCGCCAGTCCGTTTCACCGCCGATTTGACGAGCGCGACGGGAAATTGTCCGACCTGCTTAGCACCCACCCGCCAATCAACCGCCGTATTCTGCTGCTTTACCAGATGGCGGGAGTGAGGCCGCGCGCCGAAGCGGTTGACGTGTCGCGCTTAGAATCGATTTCGCTGGCGGCGCGTTAGCGCGCGCGTAAGGAGAGCTCGGTTGGCACAGTGTCCGCAATGCAATGTTCTTATGGCCCAGGTGACGGCGCGTGCCAATCCTGGAACCTTGATTCAGCTCGACCAATGCGCGAAGTGCGGCGGTTTGTGGTGTGACAAGTGGGAGTTGTTTCCTGTCGATCCAGATGAGGCCAAACGGGTCGACAGTGTCGATGAAGCGCTGCTGAAAGCACCGCTTGAGCTGCCGCCGAGGACGCTTCACTGCCCGCGCTGCACCGCGCCTCTTCAAGTGTGTAAAGATCCGGCGCTGCCCGGGGACTTGCAGTTCCAGCGCTGCCTGCGTTGCGACGGTATTTGGCTCAACCGTGGCGAGTTGATCCGCTACAAAGATCATCAACGCAAAATCCAACTGAAGAATTTGGGCGCGGCCGCTATCATCCAAAGAATTCCCGAGATTTACGAAGACCCGAAATCCTGGGTGGTAAAGGGAACTCAGGGGATGATGGCTTATCCCCGTATGGTTGATGACTCTCCCGAAGAACTGAAACATTCCCTGAGTGCCGGGGTGGGAACGATCTTGCAAGCACTCCTGCGCACCGCATTGGGAATCTAGCTGGCGCCCGTGAAACCATTCATCTGCCGGACCTTAACGCGATTGCATTGTATGTTCGACGGCTGTCGCGAAACCGTTTTGTTCAGCCCGTATTCCGCAGTTGGGCCTGATGCCGGGCGAGGAGCAAACCTTGCGTAGCGAAGCCAATAGACTCTGCCTCTAAGGGGACGTCGATCAGTGATGCGTGTGCGCTCCTCAAACTTATAAACCAGCGATAGCGATAAGTACGAGATGACTTTAAAACTGAATGCTTGGGTCTCTTCGCTACTTCAGGCTCGCCCCTCGCTCTCGCGGTAACTAAGTTCAACTGCGGAATCCGGGTTCAGGAAAGCGCGACAAGATCGATCTCTACCAGGGCGTTGCGCGGTAGCTCTGCGACCGCAACGGTCGAGCGCGCTGGTTTGGCGTTTCCCAGAAACTCAGCGTACACCTCATTCATGGCGCTGAAATCGGCGATATTTTTTAAAAACACGGTGACCTTGACCACTTGATCCAACGACGAGCCGGAAGCCTCCAGAACCGCCTTGAGGTTATTGAGAACCCTGCGTGTCTGTTCTGTAATCCCGCCGTCAATGAGATTTCCGGTCTGCGGATCCAACGGAATCTGCCCGGCCGTGTAGACGAAGCCGTTCGCTATAATCGCTTGCGCATACGGGCCGATCGCTGCCGGCGCTTTCGTAGTGCTGACGGTCTCGCGTGCCATGTCTTTCTCCTTGCTTATTGATGCTGAGGTCATGCTACAGTAGCGCGGCGAGCCGTGGCAAACGATCGGAGTCTTGTTCTCCGATGCAGCCCAAAGACAACTGTCCTCGCGTTCACCGATCCCATATAAGGAGGTTTATGAAAACAGCGGAAATTCTCTTCGGCTTAGCTGCCGGGTCGTTTTCGAAATCGTTATAGGAGAGCTGGCTCGATCTGCCGAGGCAAACGCGGCAGCGGGCCTACGGCAGTTGCCGGGGCATACTGGCTATGAATCGGCTCATCGTTGCACACAAGATCCTGATCGCTACCGCGGTGCTCTTTTTCATTTTCATCGGCACCTGGGAAGCGCGAAACTACCTTCACACCAATAACGGCTGGGCGGTGTTTCGGGCCATGCTATACTTTGTTGTGGCATTCGGATTCGCCGTCTATTTGAGGAAGCTCAAAGGGTGGTATAAATAGGTCCGTTTATATCGAGAGGTTCGCCCAACTCAGGAAGAACGATGAAGGCAGGGCCTTTTCTCGTCGAAGTATCGGAAGAAGAAGTTCGCCGGGAACGGCGAAAAGCCCGAGAGCTCCGCGCAAGCCAATGGTGGAAGCGCCGGCGCGCCGCCGGTATATGCTATTATTGCGGCGCGAAGTTTCCGCCGAGAGAATTGACGATGGATCATCTGGTGCCGCTCATCCGCGGCGGCAAGTCGAGCAAGGGCAATCTCGTGCCGAGTTGTAAGCAGTGTAACAATGCGCGGAGCTACCGTTTGCCCTTCGAAGATCAGAGTTCATAGTTGGGTCGCAACAGGCAACACCGGCTTTGCGGAGGTTTATCATGGAAGCAAAAACTCTTTTAGTGCGCACGATGTCCGACACAGTCGAGACCGACATCCAGAGGGTTTTTACCATCACTAAGGAAATTTTGCCCCGCTACAATATAGCGCCGCTCACATTTGCTGAGTTGCGGAAAATCGCGGACGGTCCATTCGATCTCTTTTTGATCCCGCTGATCTTTGCTAAGGAGTTTGCGCAAGAGCCGACGTTGCCCTTCAACGAAGCCAAGCGTGCAGAGATACGGCGTCACGCGCTCGAAGTCGCGCGCAAACATGGCTTTGATGTTAACCCGCCGGAATTTCTCCCGGGCATTGAAGAATCACTGCGGGAGACGCGGAGCGCCGGGATGCAGAACATCCTGATGACGACCGGCGGCCGCCGCTACAAACACCAGGCGATGGAAAAAGCGGGTATCGGCGGCTATTTCGACGAGATCGTCGATCGCAATGAAACCTATTATGCCAAGGAACAGGGTCTGTATTATCTCTATCGCAAAAACAACCTGCCGCTCCTCCGCATTGTTCTAATCACAGGGACAGCGACTTACATCCGCGCCGGCAATAACGTGGACGGCTGCCGAGTCGGCGACACGGCGCTGGAGGTGGTAACGGTGGCGCTTGCCAGTGAGCACTCATACAACGACGAGGAAACGCTGAAGGCTGCGGGCCCCAAAGTGCTCATCCACCGGTACGACGAACTGTTGCGGAGTCTAGACGGTCTAAAATCCCGCGCAGCGTGATTACTATTCTTCCGTCTGGGGTGCTCGATTCAATACTTGAGGTTTGGTTCGAGCCTCGGAAGATCCTCGCTTAGGAATGTTAAATCTGTCGAGAAAAGGTCGTAATCTTTCAAGCTTCCCAGAGGCACGAACCGTATCTGCTTGATTTCCGGCGAGCATGGTTTTATACGGCCGGATTTCAACCCGTCGCGCAGAGCGGCAAAGCCGCCGCCGGGCTCGCAGCGAAAATAGAAGTCCAACCTGTAGGGTCCCGGCTCTTCCGGGATGTAAGGAATCGCGTCCACTCGCAGCAGGCGGACTACCTTGACGTCGATTCCCAGCTCCTCCGAGACTTCCCGCCGCAGAGCGGCTTCGATTACATCATCGGGCAACCGCTCTCGGTTTGGCTGCCTGGGATTTCCGCGCGTGGACTCGAGCGAGCCGCCGGGCAATCCCCAACGGCCTCGACGTCGATAACTATGTTCGACCAGAAGTACTTCGGCGGTCACCGGACTCTCGTCGACCATTACGGCGACTGCACCCACGATCCAATTACGGGCGAATACGCCTTTTAAAAATCCGGCCAGCCGTGGAGGAAAATGGCGCCATAAGGCGAGGGATGCTCGATGCAGCGCCGGGTGGTGCTCGATGAACCGTGCCAGGCCGGTCAGCATCATACTAAGATCGCATGGGTGCGAAAGTCATTCAACAATCCCGAGAGGCTGATTAGACTTACGTCGGTTGCGGTTTTCCCAACGTATGCATAATGTGAGCTAGTGGGCTAAGCTCGAGCGTATTGGAGCCGTTTATGGATGGGTCGCGATCTTTTTTGCAGGGCCGGGTTCTCGTGAAATCGGGCGATATTGCTCGAGAGCAGGTGGATGCCGTCGTCAATGCAGCCAATGGTTCGTTGATGGGTGGAGGCGGCGTGGAC
>DATACQ010000730.1:0-3954 GCA_036258955.1 Binatia bacterium | reverse complement strand
CGCTTTCGTGAGATCGTGGCACGCCACGATACGATTGCAGGCTATTACGGCCACTGTTCTGTCGGCTGCATGCACATCCGCCCGCTGATCAATCTCAAAGAAGAGAGTGAGATGCACAAGATGGTCTCCATCGCCAATGCCGTTTCGGATCTTGTGCTCGAGTTCGACGGCGCCTTGTCCGGGGAGCATGGCGATGGTTTGGCGCGCAGCCATTTCAATGAGAAACTTTTTGGTCCGGCATTATACAACGCGTTCCGACAGATCAAGCGCGCCTTCGATCCCAACAACATATTGAATCCCGGCAAGATTGTGGAAGCGCCGGCGATGACCGAGTCGCTTAAAATCAGCCCACACTACAAAACTTGGGAGCCGCGTACCACCCTCGATTTTAGCGGACAGGGCGGCTTCGTACGGGCCGTGGAGATGTGCAGCGGCATGGCTGAGTGCCGTAAAAAGCTCGAGGGCACCATGTGTCCCTCTTATATGGCGACCTTGGATGAAGAGCATTCGACTCGCGGCCGGGCAAACGCGCTGCGCGCCGTGCTGTCCGGAAAAGTTCCCAAGGAGGAATTCACCGGAAAGCGTCTGCACGCGGTCATGGACCTTTGTCTCGAGTGTAAAGCGTGCAAAGCAGAGTGCCCGTCCAATGTCGATATGGCCAAGCTCAAGTACGAATTTCTCGATCATTACCACCGCGCCAACGGGCTGCCACTACGCAATCGCATGTTCGGGAGCCTCGAACGGATCAATCGCGCGGGATCGCGCTTGGCGCCAGTGTCCAATTGGCTGGCCAATACAATCTTCAACCGTTGGCTGATGGATGTTTTTGTCGGCATCGACAGGCGCCGGCCTTTGCCGCAATTTGTCCGGGAAACCTTTGAAGACTGGTTTCGCATGCGCAAATCGGAAGGCGATGGCGCTAACGGCGAGGTGGTCCTGTTTCATGACACGTTCAATAACTTCAATACACCGGAAGTAGCTATGGCCGCGGCGCGCTTCTTCGAGCGCAATCATTACAGAGTGCTGCTGGTCGATAAGAAATGTTGCGGCCGCCCGATGATTTCCAAAGGAATGTTGAGCCAGGCGAAAGAAAATGCGGCCTGGAACGTAGATCGCCTGGCGCCTTTTGCGGCGAAAGGGACGCCCATCGTCGGCTTGGAGCCTTCGTGTTTGCTGACGCTGCGCGATGAATACCCGGAGTTTCTGCGCGCCGAAGCAGCCAGGCAGGTGGCGGACCACAGTTTTCTCTTCGAGGAGTTTGTCATGCGCGAGTTGCATGCCGGGCGCATTAACGTTGAAGACAAAGGTCACGGTCAAAGTGTTCTTCTCCATGGTCACTGCCATCAAAAGGCGCTCGTCGGTACGGCTTCAACCGTCGGCCTGTTGAGAGCCGCCGGCTTCGACGTATCTGAGATCGACTCCGGGTGCTGTGGCATGGCCGGTTCCTTCGGTTTCGAAAAGGAGCACTATGATTTGTCTGTTGCCATTGGCAATCGTCGCCTGGCGCCGGCGGTGCAAGCTACAGGCGCTGGCGTCGAGATCGCCGCTCCAGGGATCTCGTGCCGCCAACAAATCGCTCATCTAACCGGCCGTAGGGCGAAGCATCCGGCGGAGTTCTTGTGAAAGCCAGCTTGCGGCGGCTAAAGTGATCGCCGGGTTTGTGAGGTGAAGCTGACGAAGGCCTCGGCCCGGCGGTTCGGTCGCGGTCCATGTTAGAGTGAAAGCTATGAGCGACGATTTGACTAAAGCGAGGCCCGCCGTGCAACGCTGGGCCGCTGCTCATCCCCATGCCGTGCTCTATAATGACCAGGATGCAACGGTGCATGACGTCGCATCGGGCAAGACCCTCAAGCTTCCCTGGCGGGAACTCACGGCGTTTGAAGAAAAAACGCACGCCGAGACAGGTGATCAGTACTATGTTTTGCTGTTTGAAAACGGTTCGCAAATCGCACTGGTCGATCCCGGCGGTGTCGCCTTTGCGCCCTCCAGCGAAAATTCCGGGCCGGTGCAAGGGTTGCCCCCGGTGGTTTGCCTGGCTGATTTCTTCACGCTAAAAGCGCGGGTCGATCATTATCTTCAGGAACACCCGAGCGAGCCACCGCCCCGGGAGTGCCTCGACATGATCATGATCTGCATCGCCATTCTTGATGGCGCGCGCGCGATCGGCATTAGCGTCGGCGACCTCGAAGCGGAGTTGGATCAAACCCTCAATGAACTTGAAAAGAAGAGACACTAGGCAAAATTCGCCGGAGTCTTTATTCACCGGCAGCGGCTTGGGTTGAGTTGACGAGCGGTGGGAGCGGTCATTGGCTTACAGTGCCCGAAATGTGGTCGGGCATCTTCATCAAGGACAATCTTTCGCTGCGCCGATTGCCACAGCGTTCTACAAGTTAAACTTCGGATCAACCAGCTGACGCCCGCGGATTTTGCTGCGATGCGGGCGCGCCGTGATCGTTCGATTTGGCGCTGGTTCGATTTTTTTCCGGTTGAACAACGTTCGTCAATTGTTTCCCTCGGTGAGGGCGGCACTCCGCTAATTCGTGCGGCGACGTTGGGCGAGCACCTGGATCTACGCAATTTACATTTGAAAAATGACACGGTCTTGCCCACGGGATCGCTTAAAGATCGCAGCAACAGCGTCGGAATTTCGGTCGCCAAGGAGCTTGGCTTTGACACTGTGGCGGTGATGTCGACAGGTAACGCCGCCGCCTCGGTGGCGGCATATGCCGCTGCCGCTCAGATGAGAAGCGTCGTCATGATGCCCGCGGGTACGGCGCGTTCTAAGATCATGCAGACCGGGGCATACGGAGCCACGGTCGTCCTAGTGCAAGGGAGTTTCGATGCCGAGCTGGCATCGTTGTATCGCGCCGCCGTGAGAGAATTCGGCTGGTACGACTGCTTGTCATCGAATCCATACCGCGTAGGCAAGAAATCCTATGCCTATGAGCTTGCCGACCAACTGGAAGGATCTCCCGACTGGGTCATTCACCCGAGCTCCGGTGGCGCCGGCATTCCCTGCATCTGGGAGGGGTTTAGAGAATTGGCGGAGTTGGGTTGGATCAATCGTGTGCCCAAACTCGTTGCCGCCCAAAGCGCGCTGGCCGCGCCGATTGTCGCTGCGTTCGAAAGCGGCGCGGAAGAGGTTGCGCCGGTAATCGCACGCCAGACGGTTGCGGAAAGCATTCAAGTAGGAGATCCCGCGGCGCTGGGGTGGCGCACCCTGCACGCGCTGCGTGACTCGGGTGGAAGCGCCGTCGCCGCAACAGAAGAAGAGATTCTCGCCGCGCAATCGCTGACGGCGCGGCTGACGGGCGTTTTTGCAGAGCCGGCTGGGGCTATCTCAGTGGCTGCGGCGAAGAAGCTTCGCGCTGCGGGCCTCATCGGACCCGATGAAGTTGTGGTGTGCAATATCACCGGTCACGGTTTGAAACAGCCGGAAGCGATTGCGGCCGCCGAAAACCGATTTGCCGCCATCGCACCAACCCTCGCCGCGCTGCGCGAGCGGCTTTGTGAGGCTGATTGGACTCTCTAGTCACGGATGATCGTGGCTGATGGTTATCTCAAGAAGCGACAACGGAAATAATCGAGTTCTCGCGCGGCTGCAGCGTCTCGCTCGTCGGTCGCCAGTTCGTGAATCATCCAGTTTCAATTAGCCGTTGCCATTGGTACCCCACAGTCTCCCGTCAATCCAGAGTTTGGCAAGCTCGAACCCGTAGGAATCCGCCTCAGCTTGAGTCGCGAAGGTCATTCTGGTCCGGCCGAAAATGGGGATGCGCTTTTCTTTGTTGCTCTCGGTGAAGAAGATCGTCACACGGGCAACCCATTCGCCTCGACGTTTGGCTTCCGAATGCAGTTCAACGCGGTGGCCGCGGTAAGATTTCGCACGCATCTATGCGTTGGCGAATGCTGAGCCCGCTATTCTCAAATACTGCATTCGCCGCCATTCAATTTGAT
>DATACQ010000729.1:0-4267 GCA_036258955.1 Binatia bacterium | reverse complement strand
AATTGCGGAGCGCCAAGGAATGGTTCGCCCGCGACGAAAGAAAGCACGGCGAGGGACTCTCGATCAGTAAAGCGTCGGTATTCCGTCGGGGCTGGCGCGAAGGTTGTCAGCACACGGACGCTATTGTTCCCGTGCATCAACGGAGTGCGCGGGCCTGTCTCCAGAAGCTGCGAGGGTAAAAAGTCTCTCTTTCGCTGGTCTTCGCGATCCGAAGTGCGCGCTTGCTGAGGATTGGTTTCCGATTTACTATGACGGCGCTTCAGCGGAGTTCCGGTAGAACACGCTGACACGAAGGAGGCGTCATGAAAATTTTGCTCGGACTGTTGATTGTATTGTTCTGGTCTTCAACGGCTGGCGCGCAAGCTCCTTATTACCAGGGTAAAACGATTACTTTTATTGTCGGTTCCGGGGCGGGAACGGCGTATGATATTTATGCGCGTCTTTTAGGGACCCACATCGGCAAACATATTCCGGGTAATCCCGGCGTGATCATGCAGAACATGCCGGCCGCCGGCGGCATCGTTGCGGCGAATTTTGTCTACGGCGTGGCCAAGCCCGATGGGCTGACGATTGCTTCGATTAATCCGGCGCACTACTTTAACCAAATTCAGGGAAACAAAGAGATCAAATTCGATTGGCCGAAATTCACCTGGATCGCGAGCTCGGATAAGTCGGAGCACATGCTCTATATGCGCAGCGACGCGCCGTATAAGACGATCCATGACATCCGCAATGCGAAGGAGCCGCCGAAATGCGGCGCGACCGGCACGGGAACCAGCGGTCATTACATTCCGCGGATGCTCGAGGAAACTCTCGGCACGAAATTCACGATTGTGACGGGTTACGCGGGCGGGAACGAAATTGATCTGGCCACAGAGCGCAACGAGGTGGTTTGCCGATCGTTCACCACGGCCGCTTATTTCGCCCGCGAGCCTTACCATACATGGCGTAAGAAAAACTTCGTGCGCATCCTCATGCAGACCGGGCGGACACGCGACCCCAGGCTGCCGGAAACTCCGCTTTACGGCGATCTCATGGATGAGTTCAAAACTCCGGAACTTGGGCGCAGAGTCGCGACGGTTATGTTGGGCTCTGGCGAGCTGGGCCGCCCCATCGTCACGCATCCAGCAACACCGCCGGAGCTCGCGAAGGCGCTGCGGGACGGGTTCATGAAAAGCATGGCGGATCCTCAACTTCTCGCCGAAGCGAAGAAATTGAACCTGGAGATTACGGCCGTAAGTGGTGATGAGTTGGCAAAGATTGCAAAGGACGTTATCAACCAACCGCCTGAAGTGCTCGAGCGTATCAGAAAAATTTTGGCGCAGTAGACATAGCGAATAGGCAATAGCCACCAGCCAATAGCCAAAGCAAATGGCCAGTAGCCACTAGGCACTGGCCACTGAGCCAATAGGCCAGGCATATCCGATCGCTAATACGGGCTGCCGCATGCGATCACCCTCTGCTGCTTTGCGGGAGAGGGCCGATTCGAGGTTTTCAGCCCTACGACCATAGTTTCGCCCATATCGGTGTACACCGATTTTCCCGCCTGCCCGCAGGTTGACCTCCCGCACTTGTGCCCCGTAACACCTTGACTATTAACAATGTTTTCACTTTCGTGAATTCGTGACAGCGGTCGCGGGAATCGAACCTTCCCTAAGTCGTTCTTTGAGCATTTATACGGCTTGCTTTTTAATCAAATGCTTCATACGCTTGCTTGAAACATATGATTAATCAAAAAACCCCCTGGAATGGGAAGGTAGGCACAGAGCAGCGGCTGCTCGAGGCGGCTGGAGAGATATTTGCGGAATGCGGGTACCAGTCCGCCACCACTCGACAGATTTGCGAAAGAGCCGGCGCGAACATCGCGGCGATTAACTACCACTTTGGCGACAAGGAAGGCCTCTATATGGCGGTGCTCCGCTCGGTGCCGAAAGCCTATGCGGACAAGTACCCCGCCGACTTTGGCTTGACTGCTGGCGCCACGGCGGAACAGAAGCTGCTTGCTTATCTCCGGTCATTGCTGCACCGGGTTTTCGACGAAGGCCGCCCGGGTTGGCACACGAAGCTTATCTCTCGTGAAATGATTGAGCCCACCCGCGCGCTCGATAGCCTGGTCGAGGAAGCGGCACGTCCGGTTCATGAGGAGCTGGCCTCCATTGTGCGTGAACTGCTCGGGCTGGAGGCAACGGAAGAAGCGATCCGCCAATGTACCTTGAGCATCATCAGCCAGTGCGTCTACTATCACCATGCTCGGGCCGTTATCCGGCGGCTCTATCCCGAGCAACAATACGGTGTAGAAGACATCGACCGGCTAGCGGAACATGTTGCGAAATTTTCCCTCGCTGCGCTCAAAGAGTTCTCAAAATCAACGCAATCCCAGGCGCGATGAACTGACTACAAGGAATACCGAAGTTGCTATCTACTCACTTTTTGCAGATTGCCCGGGCAAAACTGTTGTCCGGGAGAAGCGCCGCCCCAGCGAGATGGTTGCATAGTTTGCTTGTGGCAGTCGCTGCAGCAACCGTTGCTGGCTGCGGTAGCGGCCCTTCAGCGGAGACATTGGAGAACTCCGAGCCACCGCGCGAGGTGCGAACGGTCGCCGCGAAGGGGGCCCGAGTACCGCGGACCGTAAGCGCTACCGGAACTCTGGCTGCGGATGAGCAGGTCGTTCTCGGCACTAAAGCAGTGGGGCGGTTGATGGAAATCAGTGTCGATCTGGGCAGCCGAGTCCGCAAAGGCCAGACTGTGGCGCGCATAGACCCCAGCGATTATCAGCTGCGGGTGCGGCAAGCGGAGACGGCCTTGCAGCAGGCGCGCGTTCGGCTCGGGCTGCCGCCCAATGGTTCCAATGATCACGTTGATCCGCAGGACACGGGAGTCGTCAGACAGGCAGCGGCTGTCCTGACGGAGGCCAAATTGACCCACGAGCGTATGGTCGAGCTGGCCAAGCGAGACTTAATCTCGCGGGCGGAACTCGATGCCGCAGTTTCGCAGTTCGCGGTTGCGGAAGCGCGCTACCAGGACGCCCTGGAGGAAGTTCGAAACCGGCAGGGCGTCTTGGCTCAACGACGGTCCGAGCTTGAGATTGCGCGCCAGCAACTCGCGGATACCGCCATCATCTCTCCGACTGATGGCGCCGTAAAACAGCGCCAGGCATCCGTGGGCGAGTATCTGGCGGCGGGCGCGCCCGTGGTCACCCTAGTCCGGATGGATCCCCTCAGGTTACGACTTGCGGTGCCTGAGCGGGACGCTGTTCTCGTGGGTGCCGGCCAACAGGTGCGTCTCACCGTCGAGGGCGATCCCAATCAATACCGGGGCAGGGTTGTACGGCTCTCTCCCGCCATCGCTGAGGACAACCGCACTCTGATGGTTGAAGCTGAAGTGCCCAACGAGCAGTTTTTACTTCGCCCCGGTGCTTTCGCCAAAGCCGAAATTGTGGTCGAAGCCGATCAGGAGATCGTTACGGTTCCCGTTGAAGCGATTGTTACTTTTGCGGGTATCGAAAAAGTGCTCACGATCAACGACGGCAAAATTGTTGAAAAACGCGTGCGTGCCGGCCGCCGCGTGGGAGAAGCCGTCGAAATTATAGAAGGGGTGGGGTCGGGAGAGCGGGTGGTTGTGAACCCCGGCAATCTTGTTTCCGGACAAGCGGTAACGGTGGTGAACTGATGCAGAAGCTCGCCGAAATTTCCATTCGTCGCCCGGTCTTTGCTTCAATGATCATTCTAGCGCTGGTGGTCGTGGGCGCGGCGAGCTACTTTCGCCTGGGCGTAGACCGCTTTCCTTCGGTTGATCTTCCCGTCGTCTCGGTGCGCACGACCTTGCCGGGCGCTTCCCCCGAAGAAGTCGAAACAGTGGTATCCCAGCCGATTGAAGAAGTAGTCAATACGGTGGAAGGCATCGAAGAGTTGCGCTCTGTATCCGGGCAAGGCACTTCGTTTGTGATGGCCACGTTCAGATTGGATCGCGATATCGACGTGGCCGCCCAGGACGTCCGCGACCGTGTCGCCACCGTCCTCAATCGCTTGCCTGATGATGTCGAGTCGCCGGTCATATCGAAATTCAACAACGAAGACTCGCCGATCCTTACGCTGACGGTGTCCGGCAATCGATCGCTACGCGAGCTTACGGAAATTGCCGATAAAATCGTGAAGGTGCAGCTCGAGCGCTCGGCCGGCGTAGGCGAAGTGCGGCTGGTTGGCGGTTTAGAGCGCGCCATCAATATATGGATCGATGCCGATCGTTTGGCCGCCTACCAGCTCCCCAT
>DATACQ010000728.1:0-5125 GCA_036258955.1 Binatia bacterium | reverse complement strand
CGGTTGTTGCCTGGCCGGTCCGGGATTAGCAGTGTGCGGTCATCGAGCAGCTGTACGAAGCCCGGCGCATCGCCCTTGGGCGAACAGTCGATGCTGGTGCCGTTCGAGGTTGCGAGCACCAGGAACGGCGATGCCGCGATGAAGGCGCGCCCGACGTCGGTGATGTGGTCGGTTTCCTTGGTGGCGACGTTGGGCAACGGCTTGGCATAAATCTTCGCGAGATCGTCCAGCGAAGTAACGGTGTACGCATCGTTCCTGTTTATCGTTTCCATGTCATATTCCCCCTTGGTCGGTGACGTCGCAGTCGTCTTCGTTGGATCTTCAATATCCATTAGCTGACCGAGTCTGTCAACATTGCGATTCGCAGCCTAGGCCGACTCGGGAGGCGGGTTATCTCCCCGAACGAACGGCGGCCTTTCGGCCAGACCGACGCAAAGTTCCTACAGGCTTGAACTGTACGACGCTTCACCCAATTCGGCTTGCCGAAGAGCGATGCTGTCGTAGTAAATTCTGCCCAGACAGAAATCAGCAGGCTGGCGCGCCCGACAGGAATCGAACCTGTACTTAGGGTTCCGGAGACCCTCGTGATATCCTTTTCACTACGGGCGCGGTGAGGGAATTTCTAGCATCCCGGGTGTTGACAAGTCAATGAAAGGAAAGCCACAAGGCATTAGCCACTAGCCAATAGCTAATGGAAAGCCACTAGGCAATAGCCAATAGGCATTAGTTAAACCAGAACAGAGGGAACGAGAAGGATTTCTGTAGCTGCGGCGGAGCGATGCCACAACGGACACAGCCATCCTGCTCCTTGCAATGTTGGTCGAATCCGTCACTCCAACCAAATTTCGCTTCAGATTTCTCGCCTAGTGGCTGGTGGCTACTGGCTACTGCCCCGTTCAATTTCTCGCATGACGTCGAACATCGCAGCGTGAATCAAGCCGTTGGAGGCCATGGTTTCGCTGCCGTGAATGGAAAAATCGCCGCCTGAAAAATCGCTCATGCGGCCGCCGGCTGCTCTGACAATTAGTGAGGCGGCCGCGATGTCCCATGGGTGTAGTTTCAGTTCCCAAAATCCATCGAACCTGCCACACGCAACGTAGCAAAGATCCAGTGCGGCGGAACCGGCGCGGCGAATGCCTTGGCTTCGCGTCATAAAGGCTTTGAAATATCGGAGATAAAAGTCGGCGTGATCGCGCCGATCGTAGGGAAAGCCGGTTGCGAGTAGCGCCTGATCGAGATCCGGCGTGCCGGATACATGAATGGTTTGCCCGTTCAGCTTTGCGCCTTGCGAGCGAATAGCCGAAAAGCATTCACGCCGGAGTGGGTCGTAAACGACTCCGAGCAGCAAATCGTTTTCGTATTCCAGCGCCACCGAAACACAGACTTGCGGATAGCCATGGGCGAAATTGGTCGTGCCATCTAACGGATCGATGATCCAACGGTAGCTGCTCTGATCACCGTCGGCCTTCGTTTCTTCTTCCGCCAGAATAGAATGCTCGGGGAAATTTTTACGCAGCCTGTCGACGATACAACGTTCCGCGTCGCGATCCACGGACGTGACTAAATCGATGGCGCCTTTGTAGGCAATTTCTTTTGGTTGCCGCCAGTTTTTTCTGATGAGAGTGCCGGCGGCATGAGCGGCTTCCCAGGCCGTTTGAAAGAGTTTTGCGGTTTCTGGGGGGGTGGTTGAGTTGATCGGGATGCTCATTTAGTTATCCGGGGATTCGATGCAAATTTGAACGGTGCAGAAAGACAAGACTCTTCACGGAGCCTCAGAATGACGATACGAGGCAGCATCGTGGTGTGAGAGAATGCTCCTATGGTGGAGAGTTTTTGTGATTGTGCCGCGCCGCCGTCCACAAATCTCCCCTTGCCCCTCTTTTCCAAAGAGGAGATAAAGAAAAGCCCGCCCGAACGCGCGGATCACAACGCGGATTGGATCCACAACTGAGCTAGGAGTGCTTTCGCAATAAATCAGGCGCCATGCTATCTCATGACGCGTGAAGATTCGAGCGCCCGCCAAAATAAATGTGCGTTTGCGCGTCGTCGGCAAGCGCGCGGATGGCTATCATCTGCTCGACACCGTGATGGTGCCAATAACTCTTTTCGATGAATTGGAAATTAGGAAGCGGCCGATCAAAAATCCGAAATACGCAAACCGGGAGTTGCTCCGCATCACATGCGACAATCCGCAGGTTCCAGACGGTGAAAAGAACTTGGTTTACCGCGCGGCAGCACTTTTGCTCGAGGAAGCTGGTGTCGTTCAGCCGTTGGACATCAATATTCGTAAACGCATTCCGATCGGAGCCGGGCTCGGCGGTGGCAGTACAGATGCAGCGGCTGCGCTGGTCGGAATCAACCGATTGCTTAAATTGCAGTTCTCAGCTTCGCGCTTGGAGAAGCTTGCACTGCGTTTGGGCGCCGACGTGCCTTTTTTTATCCGACCGCGGCCGTCTCGAGCCCAAGGCATCGGCGAAAAGCTTACACCTTTGCGAAACGTGCCGCCATGGTGGATCGTAATCCTATATCCCGGTTTCCCGGTATCCAGCGCATGGGTGTATAGCAATGTCGCGAACAATTTGACAAAATTTAATCCAAAGACTAGATTGTACACCTTGTTAACAAGGGGTCCAAAATTGGCGGATTTGCTGGTGAATGATCTCGAAGCTGTTACGCTCAAACGCTATCGGCGGATCAAACACTTGAAGGAGACTTTGCTCAAGAGGGGAGCGGCTGGAGCACTCATGACTGGCAGCGGTTCTGCGGTCTTTGGCATATTCGGCTCCCGCGAAAAGGCCAGTAAGGCTTTCAAAACGCTGCGTAAAGCGAACAATGTGCAAGCTTTTTTAGCGCAAGTCATCAGCCGGCCGAAGTCAATTGCGGTCGGCAGGCAAGGGCCTTAAAAAGGGGGTCCGTATGGAAGTGACGGAGATTAGGGTGTTTCCAGTTGACGAAGATAAGCTTAAGGCTTACGTGACCATCACCCTTGATCACTGCTTCGTCATTCGAGATTTAAAAGTTATTCGCGGGCCGACGGGTTATTTTGTATCCATGCCGAGTAAGAAGCGCAAAGATGGGACTTATAAGGATATCGCTCATCCCATCAACAATGAAACGCGCAGAATGCTTGAAGACAAGATAATTGCGGAGTATGAAAAAGCTGCGCCCGAGGGGACGGTTCATAAAGCCGCGGATATCGGGTGAGTTGACGTCGGACGCGGGCGGGTGAACTTTTCTCGTGCGAGTTCGGGGATGGGCGGTCGCCAAGCGGTAAGGCCCCGGACTTTGGATCCGGTATCGAAGGTTCGAATCCTTCCCGCCCAGCCAATTAATTATTCGGACTCGTCGCAAAAATTGCGAGTGTTGAAGGCAACCGGCGCCGTTCTCTGGTGAACGGCGCCGGTTGTTTTCATGGTGGTAAATAGCTCGTGCGATTGGGTGCACACCCGCCCAATGCGAGCCAAAAAGGCGGGAGCCGTCAAATAGATGGTTGGTGAGCGAAGCCATGAGTCAGAACAACGCCGACTTGAAGATCTTCGCAGGAAACTCAAATCCTCCTTTGGCCCGCGATATCACGCAGTATCTGAGAATCCCACTTGGCAGAGCGGTTGTGGAGACTTTCAGTGATGGTGAGAGCAAAATAGAGATCAAGGAGAACGTCCGCGGCGCGGATGTTTTCGTCATCCAGTCCACCTCGGCTCCAGGCAACAACAACCTGATGGAGCTTTTGTTGATGCTCGACGCTTTCAAGCGCGCGTCGGCCAAGCGCATCACGGCGGTGATGCCTTATTATGGTTATGCGCGGCAGGACCGGAAGGTCGTGCCGCGAGTTCCGATCAGTGCCAAACTGGTCGCCGATCTCATTACCACCGCCGGAGCATCGCGCATGTTGACCATGGATCTACATTCTGGGCAGATTCAAGGTTTCTTTGACATACCAGTGGACAATCTCTATGCGACGCCGGTGCTGCTACAGCATTTGAAGAAGCGGCTGAATCACAACGAAGTTACGATCGTCTCTCCGGATGCCGGTGGGGTCGAAAGGGCGCGCAATATTGCTGCTCGACTGGACGCGTCTTTGGCGATCATTGATAAACGACGCGTGGCGCCCAACGTAGTGGCCGAAATGAACATCATCGGCGAAGTCAAGGATCAGATCGCAATATTGCTCGATGACATGGTGGATACTGCGGGAACCTTGACGATGGCTGCCGATGCTCTAAAAAAAGAGGGGGCCAAGAGTATCCTGGGATGCTGTACGCACGCGGTGCTATCGGGGCCGGCTATCCAGCGCATCGACGAATCGCCCATGGAGGAACTAATCGTTACCGACACTGTTCCGCTCGCAGCCGAAGCGCAGCGATGCCGCAAAATCAAAGTTTTGTCGGTAGCACATTTGATCGGCGAAGCGATCAGGCGCACTCACGAGGAGGAGTCGATCAGCTCGCTGTTCGTGTGACAGGTTGCTGAAAAGACCCGTATGCGCTTGCGCAGTCTCGAGTTCAGAGTTTCGTGTCTCGAGTTTAAACCCGAACCCGAGACGCGAAACCCGAAACACTTGATGCGCGCCTCGCCTCTGTTTTTTTAGCAGCCTGCAAGACGGTTGTAACTATTTAGGAGGTAAGATTCGTTGGAAACCTTAGAAATAAAGGCCGATCCCCGATCGAAGGGAAGCAAGAATTCATCGCGGCGATTGCGCCGCGATGGCAAAATCCCCGCGGTACTTTATGGTCCGAAGACCCAGCCCGTCTCTTTGCAGGTCGACAAAAAAGATTTCTCCACGCGCGTCGCGTTGCTGGAAGGCTCGCACCTGGTGCGTCTCAAATCGACGGATCCGGCTTTGACCGAAAAAGTCGCGCTCGTCAAAGATCTCCAGTTTCACCCGATTTCCGGTGATGTTATTCATACCGACCTTTACGAGGTCGATCTCGCGGCGAGAATCACGGTTAGCGTGCCGCTGCGCTTCGTCGGCAAAGCAGCGGGGGTCGTACGCGGCGGAATTCTTCAACCCATCGTTCGTGAAATCGAAGTAGAGTGTTTGCCTCTCGACATCCCCAATGCTTTCAACGTCGATGTAAGCGCGCTGGATATCGGTGACTCGATCCATGTAGAAGACATTCCCATG
>DATACQ010000727.1:0-1610 GCA_036258955.1 Binatia bacterium | reverse complement strand
GCAGAGTTACATTCTAAATGATCCAAGGAATCCTTATAGGGTTACATTCTTAAATGAGTTGATAGGTAGTTCCGCAATACGAAAGTATGACCTTCGTGCCAGCCATTTCGGGCCGCTAAAGAAAAGCCACGCGTTATTTCGCCGGACTAATTTCCCTTTACGCTTTTCAGAAAGCCGCTTTGCTCGAGCTCTCTTACAAACTGCAAGTCCACCACAGAGCTCGTGTCGAAATCGCGTAGCTTTGGATTGCGTTGGGCAAGTTCGCTGGCGACCAGATCGAATCCTTCGGTCGTCGGGACAGGGATGTCGTTGTACAGACGCCGGGCGGCATCGAATGCGGCTCCCATCACCTCGGGATTTTGGAAACGGGCGTACCGGGAGATAATCGCCATCGAGCCTTCTCTGTTCGTCTTCAAATAGTGTAAGGCCTGAGCCATGGCTTTCACGTAGCGCAGCACGGCCTCGCGCTTCTCCTTCACGTAGCGCTGAGTTGTCACGGCGCCGCCCATCGGGAAGGGGGTTTTGGCGGCCACGTAATCCACGAGAACCTTGTAGCCGAGGCGCTTCGCCTGCTGAAGCTCCAGATCCTGAGCGACCATAAACTGAGCGGCGCCCGCCGACATCGCCTGCAAACGCATCGGCGTATTGCCGATAGCGCGGAGCGAAACGTCCCGATCCGGATCCAGCCCGAGCGCTTTGAGGCCGATGCGAATAACCGTGTCGGCCGCGGTTCCGGGCATATGATTAGCGCCCACTTTGCCTTTCAGGTCCGCCGGAGAATTAATCGATTTGTCGACGATTAGATAGTACGGCATCACGTTGACATAACCGGCGACGATAACCACGGGCGACCCGGCGGCACGGGCGTTGAGCACCGCTGGGCCTGTGGATTCAACGATCTGCGATTCTCCCGCGATGAGCGTCTGCATGGTACGAGGGCTTCCCTCGACAAACACGATTTTCACGTCGAGCCCTTGCCGCTCAAAAAAACCCGCGTCCTTGGCGATCCACAGCGGGGTAGAACTCCCGATCGTCACGGATTGATAGGCAGTCGTCACCTGTTCGGCGGCACTTGCGGCCGCGGTGGCAGCGACGGGAAAAAGCAGTGCGACAACAATTAAGCTGAAATGAAGTTTTGTGCCGCGCCATTTAGCCGGCACAAAACAGAATCCCAACCTGGTGACGTCTTTTCGCATCGTCATAGAAGCCCGATTACTCCAACGAGAAAGAAAAGTCTACGCCTCGTCCCCGACCTTGTGAATTGGAAGCGAAAGGCTGAGTGGGGTCAGTCTTCCGTATCGCGTTATTTGGTAACTTCTAAAATGGCGGGGCACAAAAGGCCGCGTCAAATCTTTTATCTTGGACATTCCGTCTAACGGGACGGCGCTTCTTTTTGCTCGATATTCGTTCTCAACAGTTCCGGCAGCGCCTTCTCGAGGGCGCGCCGTAGGTCTTTGAAGCTTCATCCAGAATTCCGCCTGACGCTCCGAAACAGATTTCCAAGACGACCGCCGTGTCACCTGTGGTGTCTCTTTCATCCTGGAGAATCGCCGTGATCCGATCAGTAGGCTTGCTCCGCTGCATTTGGGCTCGTAGAGTAGGGACGATGA
>DATACQ010000726.1:0-3762 GCA_036258955.1 Binatia bacterium | reverse complement strand
AAATTCTAAGCATGTAAATAGTTGGCCCGTCGCCGTCTCGCCTTTTCACGTCAGGTATGCGGCTCTCATTGCGGCGTTCCGGCAAAGACCAAGCGCCGAGAAGTCGTCTCATCTGGTTCCTTCGGCTTCCGGGATGGTTTGTTCGCGGTAATGGCACCGAGGATATCGTTGGCCATTCTCGTGGCAATCATTTCATTGCCCAATTCCCCGGGGTGTGACCAGTCCAGGTAAATAGGCTCGCTCACTTTAGAAAAAATGCCACTAAGATCAACAAACGAATTCTTATACTCGGCAGGCAAACGAGCCTGCCGCATGAGTGCGTACGTTCTGCGAACAAAGGGTTCGGCTGCGCGCATTTTGTCACGCTGCGAGCGCTCATATTGCGTTAAATGAGGTTTATCAAAGATGGTCGGTTGCCAGTAAAAGAACGCGCTAAATTGGTAGTTATCGCTGAGGGCCTTCACTAGCCCGATGTTGCCAATATACGTACGGAACACCTCGCCGGCGAGCGCTTCAGGATCAACAAACTCCCGGCCTCCTCTATGTTTGTCCGCTCGAGGACGGTTCTCAGTCGTTTCATCATCACCCGTCGGGGTCTGTGACAACTGCAGAACGTTGCCCAACAGACGTACCGTCGAAAGTTGTGCCACAACATCGCGGGCCACCATGGCTGCTCGCGGTTTAAGCTGATCGGGTTTGGACAAATTGAACTCTCTCACTCGGTTGGATTCGTTTTGTGGAAGGCCGGCGGTGTGCTGCTGGTATGCAGCCATAATGTCATTCACGCCATCATAGAAGATCACAAGGTCCGGAACATCACCCCTCTGCAACCGCAGGATGAGGGCAATGATCTCTTGTGTGCTCACGTACGCGGTTTCACCAAAATTTGTCACTTCGGAAATAATTCCCTTCCGGCGTAATTCTTTTGCGAGAAGCGAAGGGATGGTATAGGCGTCCCTGGCTCCCGTGCCCCACAGGGTGGAACCGCCGAACATGAAGATCTTCACCGGACTCTCCGTCGCCTCCTGGCCCCATCCGGTGTTCGTCGTTAACCTGATGCCCTGGGCATCGATGTTAATATGATCTCCGCTGTATGGTCGTTGACGCCAGTAGACATACGGCGTCCATTGCAGACCGCGGGAGCGACGAAACTCTCGATAATAACTATTTACCCATGAGCGGTCCGAGTAGGTATCGGCGGCGACCCGCTGATCAACAGCTTTCGCATCCGAGCCGCTCAATTGATCAAGGAGCAGAAATGCGAGTGAAACGCCGCCTTCGAGAAAGCCGGCAGAGACGAGCGTCATGCCCATCAAAAGCCAGACGTTCTTAATCAGTCCATTGGCCCGCTTGCCCATAAGTCGTATGACTTTGTGAATGCGCGCTGGTATGTTGCTGCTGCTGCACCGGCGCTCTCGCGGCAGTTTTTTGAATGCCGCGTAACTCAAGGTGCTTTATCGGCTTCGAGCCCCCCAGCTAACGCAGACATTTTCTTTTGGAAGCCCGCTCTGAGCGCATCGTTCAGGATCTCCGCGCTAACCAGCTCGACAAGCTTTTCAAAACTTGTTTTGGGCAGCATCTCCGACGAATCGAGAACCGCGGTGAGGTGGTTGCGCACCACGATGGGTGCCATAGGCCCCATCGCCTCCGTCAATTCGCTGGTTAGAGTCGCCAAGCATTGCGTCACAATCTGCGTCTCGGACTTCATCGACGCCGGTTGATTGATGGTCCCATGGTCCGGATCTTGTTCCGTTTGGCTTGGCGGCGCGTGTCCTGATGACTGTCTTTTGCCGTTCGCCTCGATGCTATGGCGTTCCTCGGGGCGTTTTCTGAAAAGCGACAACCGATTCACTTTCGTGGGGTTTTCAGGCGTGCGGCTGGCACCCGCCAGCTGCAGATCCCGAGCAACTTCTCTTATTATTTCGCTGGAGACCTTTTTTTTGGAGCCTGCGTAAGCGATGAGTAAGGCGTTGTCACAAATAATATTGACAAGTCGCGGAATTCCTCTTGAGTAATTGGCAATCTCTCGAACAGTATCCCGGGGGAAAAGATCATTGCGGGCCTGTCCAACAGCTTTCAGCCGGTACTCGATAAACGCGCCTACTTGTTCCTCATTAAGCGGGCCGAGTCGCGAGTGAGAAAACATCCTTTGTTTAAGCTGACGCAGCTCAGGTTGGCGGAGTTTTAGCTCGAGCTCGGGTTGCCCCGCCAGTATAATTTGCAGTAGCTTCTCTCTCGAGGTTTCCAGATTTGACAGCAAACGCAGGTTCTCGAAAACATCCTCACGCAGATTTTGCGCCTCGTCGACGAACAAAACCGCCGTGGAACCTTTTTCGAGCTGGTTGATCAAGAACTTGTTAAGCGCCTGGATTTTTGCCAATTGTCCGTTACCATCCGCTTTTAAGTCCAATTCTTCACAGATAAACGCCAGCAACTCCGCGAACGTCAGCGTTGTATTATAGAAGAATGCGAACGGGACGCTCGCGTCCAATTCCTCCATGAGCCGGCGCAGGATCGTCGTCTTACCAGTCCCGACCTCGCCCGTTAACATCATGAAACCCTTGCGTTCCCGAATGCCGTAGAGAAGATTGGCATACGCCTCTTCATACGTTGCATTCGTATAGAAGAATTGGGCGTCAGGCGTAACACTGAACGGCTTGTCGTTGAAACCAAAGAAAGCTGTGTACATAGGACTTCCGCAAGGAGTACGAGGATCTACTTCATCCCTATTGCCCCGCGCGATAAGTGAGACCGGCGCTTCCCCGTAAGAACGGGAATAAGTCTGTAATATATTGTTTTACCCAGAGGTTGGCCTCAGCAATGGAGGTCTTGGGCACGTACACGATATCATGCGGAACAAGAAAGATGGGCTCTTTGATGTTTTCTGCCATTGATTCCTGCAGATTCAATTTACGGCTAATAAAGTCGTTGCCAGATTCCCCGGTACGCACCAGAACCACACTATCGGCGCGGGCTGATTCAAGGAGTCCGCCTGAAGCGATGATAGCCTGCAGCGGAGTTAGCCCCTTTCGGTAGCGGACCATACCGGGCTTCCCCACCTCTCCTCCGACATAGACATTTCTCTCCGCAAATCGGATGATATTTACCACAACTTCGGGATTGCGAAGCTGATCCGACGTTCGCTCGACCAGTAAACGTTCGAGCGCGGTTGTTGTCATATTAGCAACGGGAACTTCCCCAACTAGAGTTGCCGTGATCTTGCCATCCGGCTTCACAACCGCCTCCTGGTTCATTTCCGGATGAAAAGGGTAGCGGATCTGCAGTGTATCATCCGGCACAATGACGTATCTCTCTTGGGGGTATCTCCCAGCCGCCTGCACCAATGGTATCTCCTCAGCCGTGAGCGGTTTTACGTTGATCGGAGCTCCACAAGCCGAAAAAAAGAAGAGCGGCGCCAGGACAAGACTCAAGATAACTGCTGCTTGTTGAAAGCCATCGGAGAGCACTTTCATATTAGCTCCTGCCCTTTAGAGTTCTAACGGCATTTTTCTGTCTCAGTATGCCGGGTTTTCTGACTATCCTTATAGTAAGTTTTAGTTAGGCCGCCGCGGCTGACAGTAGCCGAAACGCCCCTCTAGCACGCTTCGGCCGATGGGCTTCCGCCCTCCCGAATTGTTAGGCATTGCCAACCAGAACTTCATTTAAATCAAGACGCAGCGGCGTCCTGGCCGTTGGAAACCAAGGAATGTATGTTTATCGTTTCAAAAGAATTTTGGTACGAATTCTCCACTTCTTTTTTTG
>DATACQ010000725.1:0-14576 GCA_036258955.1 Binatia bacterium | reverse complement strand
CTTCGCCGTCCTCCTTTTCCTTTCCTGCGCGGCCTTCAACGCCCAAGCACAGGTTTCCCGTATAGGGATTTTAGTGCCAGAAATGGGCCGGGCTCAATCCCAAGCGCAGAAAGGGCTGGTTCAGGAGCTGAAGGAACTCGGGTACGACGACCGAAGAAACATTGCCTTGGAGATCCGTGACGCCAGAGGCAATCGCAACGCGCTGCAAGCCACGGCCCATGAGCTGGTCGCAAAGAAAATCGATTTGATTTTCGCAACCGGCACCCGAGCCTCCCAGGCGGCAATGGCCGCCACCACCGATGTGCCGATTGTATTCATTCATCCCGGCGATCCCGCCGTCGCGGGATTGTTCAAGAGTCCCGGAGTTCACAGGCGAAACGTTACCGGCGTTGCCGCTTACGCTGCGGAAACCACGGGGACTCGGCTTCTGCTACTTAAAGAGATTCTCCCTGCCTTGGCAAAAGTCCACGTTTTTTTCGATTCGAATAATAGTTTCGCGCGGGAAAATTTTTCGCTGGTGGAGCTAGCTTCTAAGAAGTTGGGCCTTCAAGTTAACGGTTACGGCGTCAAGTCAGTCGATGAATTAAAGGCGAGCATCAGCGCCCTCCCGAACGAACCAGATGTGGCGATCTTTCACGTGCCGGATGACCTGGTCGAGAGCGAGGCCGCTTTCATATTCGAAAGCGCGCGGCAAAAGAAACTGGCAACCATGTTTAATGAGGAGGCATGGGCGATTGCCGGCGCCATGGCCGCGCACGGACCGAGTTATCTTCAGATGGGCCGCCAAGCGGGCCAGCTCGCCGCGCGCATTCTCAAGGGCCAATCTCCGGGCTCACTACCGATCGAGCGAGCGGCAAAGTTTGACCTCACGTTGAACTATCGCACTGCCACGGCCATCGGCGTTCGCCTCGCTCCAGAGATGCTTAAGAAAGCTAACCGCGTTATCCGCTAGAAGAGCACCCATGGAACCGGTTGCCGACATTATAAGAGCGATTCCCATATTTTCCGGACTCTCCCGGGAAGACGTCGCAAAAGTACTGGGCAAAATGGAGGAGACCTCCTTCGTTGCCGGCAGCACGATCTTCTCCCAGGGTGATCAAGGGGACGCGTTTTATCTAATCCAGTCGGGCGCAGTGCAGGTGATGCTCGAGAGTGGCGGCGGCAAGTCGGAGATCATCGCCGTGCTGGGACCCAAAGACTGGTTCGGCGAAATGGCGCTGCTTACCGGCGAGCCGCGTTCGGCCACGATTTTTGCGGTAAAGCCCACGACCCTATGGCGCCTAAGCCGCGACGCTTGGGATGATCTCATCGATAAGCATCCCACTTGGCTGCTGCAGTTCTGCGCCACCCTGAGCAAACGACTGTCCCACCTGGATCGTCAATATTCCACGGGCCGCGAAGCCTTCAACTCCCTCGCGGAAGAGTTCTACCTCTCCCGGCCTGCCGAGCAGCAAAAATTATTGCGCCGGGCGTGCCTGCTCAACTACATCGACATCGATACGGTGGAAGAACTCCTTGGAACCGCAGGCGCGCATTTCTTTCTTGCGGATCTTGATAAAAGCCAATTTCGGCTGGTACGCCATCTGGAGGGAAGCAAATATCAGCTGCACGGCTTTTTCAAAGATTTCCTTACGGAAAAGCTGCTGTCCATCGAAGGCAAGGAAGCCCAGCTCGAGTTGCATAGACACATCTCCGCCAGGTACGCAGCGCTGGGCAACTGGCGCGAAGCGATTTATCACGCGATATCAGCCGGCGACTGGTCGAGAGCGACAGCGCTGCTGATCGGGCGGCAAGAACAGCTCACCAACGGTGAACCTCTTTTTGTGAAGGAGATCACCGATGCGCTCCCCCGGGAGCAGTTTCATCACGAGTTGCGCTTAGTCCATCTGAGAGCCACCGCCCTGGCACAGCTCGGCGATGGCCCTGGCGCGATTAGAACTTATAAGGAGAGTCTTGCGTTGCGAGCGGACGGAAGCCTGAGCGCAGAGGCCGTGGAGCGCCACATGCGCATGGCGGACGCCTTAGCGCAGAGGCGCGAGTATGCACAGGCCGTCACCTATCTCCGTGGCGCCCTCGACGTCGTCGGCCAGGAGAGCGCCAGCGCGGAGCTGTCGGGCGAAGGATCGGTGCTTTATGGTGATACGAAGCAATCCGTTGAAACCTACCAGCCCGGCGCAGCCAAGTTGGTAGGATCAGTCCTGTCGCGGCTCATCGGCAGCTCTCCCGCTTCAGTCAAGAGTCTTTCATTGAGCAAGTGGTTTGGCGCGATCGTCGGCCTGGCGCTGTGGGCCTTTATGTGGTTCGGCGAACCAGACATTGGGCTGGATGCTAGCGGCACCAAACTACTCGGTTTACTGTCCCTGACCTTGGTCTATTGGGTATTCTGGGTCTTGCCCGACTACGGCGTGGCCTTCATCTTCGCTCTGGGTTTGATCGTTTCGGGTTTGGCTTCCCGAGAAACAGTCTTGGGAGGATTCTCCAGCACCACGTGGTTCATGACTCTAGGCGTGCTCGGCTTGGGAGCAGCGATCACGGGCTCGGGCCTGTTTTACCGCCTCTCTCTTCATTTAGTGCGGCTTTTTCCACTCAGCTTCTATTGGCAGGTCGTCGGCATGGGCCTTATGGGGATCGTCGTGATGGCGTTGATCCCGCAGCAGACGGCGCGCACGGTAGTCATTAGCCAGATGCTCGTGAATCTATCAGAAAGCCTCGGGTACAAAACTCCCTCCAATGCTTCCACGGGACTATTTGCCGCGAGTTTCCTCGGGTTAGGCCAACTTGGTTTTCTGTTTCTCACGGGTTCGACTACCAGTCTCATCGCGTGGGGCCTTCTTCCCGCGGACGTGCGCAGCCAGTTCACATGGGGTTACTGGTTTCTCGCCGCGCTCCCACCGACGTTAGTCGTCGTCGCCATTATATTAGCGGCGATCGCGGTCATTTACCGGCCCGAATCAGAAGCGAGAGTTTCCTATAAGATGGTGCAAACCCAGATCGAGATTCTTGGGCCGCTCTCGGCCAAGGAATGGATCAGTCTCGGCGTGCTGCTCTTCACGGTGACGGGCTGGTTGACGATCTCCCACCACGGCATCGACGGCGCCTGGATTGCTCTGATCGCGTTTTGCGTTCTGGTCAACACTGGTGTCCTTGGCTGGCAAAACCTGAAAAAGGCCATTGATTGGGAATTGCTCCTGTATATGGGCGTGACGTTGAGCATCCCGGTGCTTTTGACCCAGGCTCGCATCGATCAGTGGCTCGTCGAGTTAATCAACCCGGTGATCGAACCTTTCTTGGATCATCCGGCATGGTTTTTCCTTGTCATCGCCCTGCTCACCTACGCGCTCAAGCTCTTTTTTACGAGCTTTCTTACGGTTGTAACACTGTCGGTTGCATTAGTTCCGTTGTCCATTGATGCCGGCATGAGCCCGTGGATCATCGCGATGATCGTCCTGATGGCGTCGGAAGTATGGTTTTTCCCGTTCCAGGTGGATTGGCATACAATGGCTTATTCCACTACGGAGAGAAAAGGTTTTAGTTATCCGTTTATGTGCCGCCTTAATCCGGTTTTACGCCGTGGCCTACATCATAGCGTTGATCGCGGCGATCCCGTACTGGCGTTATCTCGGATTGATGGGCTAGGCGCGGCGCGCGGTTCGAGAGCAAATTTCAAAGCCTGCTCTGAGCTTGACGAATGGGTTCAAGGTTCAGAGGAAAAAAGCGAATCCAGACTGGTCGTGCATTCTCGCCATTTAAGGTGCGCTTGCGCACGATCGTATTCGTACGTTCCGCACGTCACCCCTGTTAGGCGAAACACAAGCCTCCCGCCGCTCATCTTTTCTCTTTCTGAAATGAAGTTTCACCAATCAACGGCGTGCATTCTCATCTGTTGCAAGGAATGGCAGCCGCATTGCAAACAAAAATCTTACCAAATTTTTATAAAATCGTATTTTTTTCTTGACATACAATTTCTTGTGTCGTTATAATCGCCACACCTACAAGATATGGGAGGGTTTATACAAAAAACATTTCTTCGCCTGAGTCTCACATCGCTCCCCGTCCCGTTCTGCCCACCCATGGAATCCTAAAAGGAGGTGCCTATGGCAGCCAAGAAGAAGGCAAAAAAGAAAGCCAAAAAAAAGAAGAAGTAAATTACCAGAGGTGAGGTTGTGGTGGTGATTTAACCCTCCTTAATTCTCAGGCGGTAAGATAGCTGTTCTAGCTATCGAGCAAAACAAGCCCTCCGGTAACGTACCCGGGGGGCTATGTTTTTATGGCGAAGCAATTCAATCAATAATCGCAGCCTAAGGCTCACTGCAAAACGATTGCTGGAGTTGCTTACGGCAGACCCGCCTGTCGCTCACGCTGGATCCGAAGGAACAGGATTTTCGCGCCAGTATTGCGCAGCACCGCTGCGTTAGCTAGAGTGAAGTCCGGCAAGCTATGTACGTACGAATCGCGATAGTGCTCTTGTCATTGTTGTGGACTCTAGGGTCGGAACCGGCCGCCGCGGCGCAGTCCAAGATTAATTATAAAGTCATAAAAAACCTGGAGCCCATGAAGGACAATAGTCCGACACCGGATTTCAGTATTGCCGGCTTCGACGGCAAGAAAATTTCTTTGAAGGACTTCCGCGGCAAGGTGGTCTTTCTAAATTTTTGGGCAACCTGGTGTGTTCCGTGCCGGGAAGAGATGCCCGCAATGGAGCGTCTCTACCAAGAATTCAAAGATAAAAATTTTGTGATTCTTGCGGTCAACGTCAAGGATCGAAAACAGGATGCCACAAATTTTCTCAAGGAACTCAAAATCACTTATCCGGCGGCCTTCGACCCCGAGGGGCAAGTGGGTTTACTCTATGGCGCGTGGGGACTTCCCACGACTTATCTGATCGGTCCGAAAGGCGAAGGGCTGGCGCGCGCCTGGGGCCCTGCTGAATGGTACAGTTCTGAGGCGCGCAATCTAATCAGCCAGATACTCGCCGAAAAGAAATGACCGAGGTTAACGTCTTCGTCGCTTTCGCGGCAGGCGTTTTTTCTTTTCTCTCGCCCTGCGTATTGCCCCTCATTCCATCTTATCTTTCGTTTGTCTCCGGCGTTTCCCTCGACGAAATGCGCGGCGCTCAAGCTGCGGCGCGGGTGCGCACTCGCGTGCTGCTAAATTCCGTCGCATTTATCCTGGGATTCTCTCTGGTCTTCGTTTCTCTCGGTGCTTCGGCGAGCTTTCTCGGCAGCTTGTTTCTGGGATATCGCGACGCCATTCGCCTGGTTGGTGGTTTCTTCGTTCTTCTCGTGGGACTTTATCTCGTCGGCATTTTCAAGATCGCTGCTTTGGAGCGCTATCTACAATTCAACCTAAAGGATAAACCAGCGGGCTATTTAGGATCCGTCCTGGTGGGCATTACCTTCGCCGTTGCCTGGACGCCCTGTGTCGGCCCTGTGCTGGGTGCCGTGCTGGCACTGGCCGGGGCTTCCGGAGAAGTTGGCCGCGGCATCTTCTTGCTGGCGAGCTACGCCGCCGGTCTGGGCGTGCCATTCTTCTTTAGCGCAATCGCCGTCAACTCATTTTTGCAATTCTCGCAGCGCTTTCGGCGCTATATACATGCCGTTCACGTGTCGGGCGGCGTCCTCTTGATCATCGCTGGAATCTTGCTGATCACGGATTATATGACCTTCCTCAACGCGTACGTGCTGCGCTTCACGCCGGATTGGCTGTTACAGAGACTCTGAAAGCTCTTTACTTTCGACGGCCCGATCTCCGACTTTATTTGACGGTCTCTTTAGCTCATGTTACTTTTTATAAATTTCCCTCAGCCGGCGTGATAACAACCGCAACAGCCCCGCCCGACTGGAGCAGGCAATGGAAGAGCACATACGGAGCATTCTAAGAGCCATAGGCGAGGACCCCGACCGTGAAGGCCTGGTTCGTACGCCGCGGCGAGTTAGCGATGCGCTAAAATTCTTGACCCGCGGCTACGATATGGATCCCGGGAAGGTGATTAACGACGCGCTTTTCACTGAGGATTACGAAGAGATGATCTTGCAGAAAGACATCGATTTTTATTCGTTATGCGAGCACCATATGTTGCCGTTTTTCGGTAAGGCCCACGTCGCCTATCTTCCGCATCATAAGATTGTCGGCATCTCCAAGCTCGCGCGCCTGGTGGATGTCTACGCGCGCCGGCTGCAAGTTCAGGAACGGATGACCAATCAGATTGCGACCATCATTATGGAGAAGCTCGACGCGCTGGGCGTTGCGGTTGTTATCGAAGCGGAACATCTCTGTATGCGAATGCGCGGCGTGGAAAAGCAAAACTCCTACGTCATCACTAGCTCATTGCTTGGCGCCTTCCGCACCCGGCTGGAAACCCGCAACGAATTCATGACGCTTATCAAGCAAAAGAGCTAAACGGGAAATGGAAATCAAGTTTAAGGACGCCGGCATCGAGACGATCAAGACCGATTTGCTGGTCTTGCCGGTCGTGGAAAAGCAACTGGAAGAGGCGCCGCTGCGCGCGTTGGACCGCCGCTTGAAGGGACAACTGCGGCAGCGCATTCAGAAAAGCAAGTTTACCGGCAGCGACGGGAGCACCCTGCTCCATCCGACCGGCGGCTTTCTCCCGGCCGCTCAAGTCCTGCTGGTCGGCCTGGGCCACGAAAGAGACAGTGATACGAACAGCTGGCGCAAAGCACTGGCGCGGGCGCGGCGCGAAGCTTCGGCGGCCGGTGCTCAAGATATCGCGCTGTTTTTTTCCCCACCCAAAGAGCCCGAAGAAAAAGCGGCAGCGGCAGTGGAAGGCGCGCTCTTGTCCTCATACCGTTTCACCAAATACCGTTCGAATTCCGTTCCGTCCGTTGAAATCAAAAGTCTGACACTCTTCAAATCCGGCCTGAGACGCACCGCAGCCCTGGAAAAGGCGGTTCAATTGGCGCAGCAAGCGGCGGCCGGCGTATTTCTGGCGCGCGATCTGGTCAACGAGCCGCCATCAATCGCCACGGCGAGCTTTTTGGGCGCACAAGCGGAACGTGTTTGCCGAGGACGCGGCCTTTCCGTCGATGTGTGGGGCAAAAGAAAAATTGCAGCGATGAAACTCAACGGTCTGCTTGCGGTCAACCGCGGCAGCCAAGAGGAGCCCAAGTTCATCGTGATGCGCTACAAGCCGGCGGGTAGAGCGCGTAAGAAAATCGCTCTGGTCGGCAAAGGCATTACCTTCGATTCAGGCGGCCTATCGCTCAAGCCTTCCAAATCCATGGAAACGATGAAGCTCGATATGGCCGGCGGCGCCGCCATTATCGCGACCATGAGCCGTTTGCCGCATCTCCGTCCGGATGTCGAAGTCAGCGGCTACGTGCCGACGACTGATAATCTTCCGGGAGCCAATGCGCAGAAGCCGGGCGACGTGATTCGGTATTTGAACGGCAAGACCATTGAGGTCCTGAACACCGATGCCGAAGGCCGTTTGATCCTGGCCGATGCTCTCGCCCTGGCAGCGCGGCAGAAGCCCGACTACATGATCAATCTCGCGACCCTCACCGGCGCCTGCATGGTTGCACTCGGCAGCGGAGTCGCCGGCCTATTTTCCAATAATGAGCAACTGGCGGACCAGCTTTTGACTTGCGCCGAGACGGCCGGCGAAAAGCTCTGGCGCCTGCCGCTGGTAAAAGAGTATCGCGAGATGATCAAGAGCAGCGTCGCAGACATGAAAAACATCGGCGGCGCCCACGGCGGGGCCATCATCGCCGCCTTGATCCTGCAGGAGTTTGTCTCCGATGTGCCCTGGGCCCATCTTGATATCGCCGGTCCCGCCTTCGCCGAGTCGGACCAACCGATCTGTCCAAAAGGCGGAACCGGGTTCGGAGTGCGCACGTTATTAAAGTTTATTTCAAGTTTGTAAGGAGGAGAAATCATGGCCGATATCGCCGAAGTCGGAGACAATAATTTCGAAACCGAAGTGGTAAACTCAAGTCTGCCTGTATTGGTGGATTTTTGGGCGCCCTGGTGCGGGCCCTGCAAGACCATTGCACCAGTCATCGAAGAGATCGCCAAAGAGTATGCTGGAAAGTTAAAGGTCGCGAAATTAAACGTCGATGATCACCCTGCCACCGCGTCACGGTATGGTATCCGCGGCATTCCGAATCTGATCATTCTGAAAGCGGGAACCGTGAAAGAACAGATTGTCGGCGCCGCACCCAAGGCGAAGCTCGTGAGCGCCATAGAAAAGGCGCTGCAATAAAGAATGGAGTATTGGAGTGGCGGAGTAATGGAGTGATGAAGCTCCACCCTCCGCCCATACTCCACCACTCCATCACTCCATTCTTCAAAATACGTAGCGGCGCATGCTCACGTTGATCATCAATCCCACTGCGAACATCATGGTCGCGAGAGCCGAGCCGCCATAGCTGAACAGCGGCAGCGGCACTCCCACTACAGGCAGCACGCCCATGACCATGGCAACATTGATAATGACGTGCCAGAAGATAATGGTAAGCATGCCAAACACCAGAAGCGCGCCGAAACGGTCTTTGGCGCGCTCGACGAGTTTTAGGCCGTAAACGATCAAGCCAAAGTAAGCCGCCAGCAACACGACGCATCCCGCAAAGCCCCATTCTTCCGAGAAAACCGCAAATATGAAGTCGGTATGCTGGGCAGGTAAAAAGTCTAGCCGGTTCTGCGTGCCCTGCATGTACCCTTTGCCGAAAAGCTCTCCCGACCCAATCGCAATCTGCGATTGAATGACGTGATAGCCGGCGCCCAGAGGATCGCGGTTCGGGTCGAGAAACGTTAGCACCCGTTGCTGCTGGTAAGGCCAAAGCAAGTGCCAGCCGATGGGCAGGAAAGCCAGTCCCGCGCCCGCGAGATATAGAAAAGATTTGAGCCGGAGCCCGCCCATCAAAATCATGCTGATGAAGACCAGGCCGAGGATGATCGCGGTGCCGAGATCTGGTTGCACCAAGGTTAAAAAGATGAGCGGCGCCGCAAGCGCAAATGGAACCCAAAGATCGCGCAGACAATACCCGCCACGCGGCTCGTCGTGTTGAAAGTATTTAGCCATGACCAGAACGATGGCAACCTTGGCCGGCTCCGAAGGCTGCAGACGGAAAAAACCAAGATTGATCCAGCGCTGTGAACCGCCGCCTGAATGGCCAACAAACATCACGAGTAACAGCATCAACAGAATTGCGCCATAGAAAGGATATGCCAGACGGTCGACGTAGTGATAGTCAAGGGCGAATGCGGCTAACATGATGATAATGCCAAATCCCAGCCAAAGCATCTGGCGGGCCGGAAGCGCTCCAGCGTGCTGCGCTGCGATGTCATAGTTGGCGCTGTGAATCGTGACCGCCCCCATCAGGACGAAACCCAACGTGAGCAGAAAGAGCGTCCAATCGAAGTGCGAGATCAAGCGCCGATCAATTTGCACGTTGAATTCCCTCGGCACGAACCTCTTGTTGGACCGGTTTTCTGAGCTCCGCGAATTTCTCCGCTACCTTTTTCGCCAAAGGAGCGGCTACCTCGCCCCCATGCCCGCCGTGCTCAACCAGCACCGCGATGGCAATCTCCGGCTTATCTAGGGGCGCATAAGATACAAACCATGCGTGGTCACGGTTGAAGTAACTCAGTTGCTCGCTCTTTAGATATGCGCCCTTCATTTCAATGACTTGCGCCGTGCCGGTTTTTCCGGCAAGCGCGATGGCGGGCGATCTGGCTGCTTTGCCAGTGCCTCTGGCGCCGTGCACGACATCGACTAAAGCGCTCCGCACGCGGCTGAGTGTTCCAGGTTTGATGGCGATGTTTCTGATCACCTCCGGTCCCTGCTCGTATACTCGCTCACCCTGGATCGACTCGACTTTACTAACCAGACGCGGCCGGTACAACGTGCCACCATTAGCCAGAGCCGCCATCATATTCGCAAGCTGTAAAGGCGTCACCGTGAGATAGCCTTGACCAATGGCGACTGAGAGCGTCTCGCCAGGATACCAAGGCTGGCGGAGTCTTTTTCGTTTCCATTGTGTATCCGGAACCAGCCCGCTTTTTTCGTCGTCGAGCAGCGCGCCCGACTTTTCGCCCAAGCCAAAAGCACGCGACCATTTCGCGATGTTGTCGATCCCGAGCCGGGTCCCGAGCTGGTAGTAATATACATCGCAGGATTCCACGAGGGATCTGTGGAGGTCCACGGCGCCATGACCTTCTTTTTTCCAGTCGCGGAAATTGCGATTGCCGAACCAGAAAAAGCCCGGATCGAAGATCTTCGCATCGGGCTGGATCACGTCCTCTTCAAGCCCGGCGATCGCCATCACGATCTTGAAAGTTGAACCTGGCGGGTACTGCCCCTGAATCGCGCGATTGCTAAGCGGGCGCAGCCGATCCTTGATGAGAGCGCGCCACTCGTCGGACTTGATACCGCGAGCAAAGATATTCGGATCAAACGCTGGGGTGCTCGCCATTGCGAGGATGGCGCCGGTGTTTACATCGAGAACGACGATACTGCCTTCCTTGCCTTGCAACGCTTCATGAGCGGTTTGCTGGAGCTTGCGATCTAGCGTCAGGTGCACCGTGTAACCCGGGCCGGCTATGACTTCCGACAGCACCCGCACTCGCCGGCCCACCGCGTCCACCTCCACCTGTTGGCCGCCGCCTCTCCCCCTCAGAAACTGTTCCCACTTTTTCTCCAGCCCGTACTGCCCGATCTCATCGCCCAGCTCGTATCCTTCTTCTTTAAAATTGCTGAGCTGCCTCGCCCCGATCTCGCCCAAGTAGCCGAGCACGTGGGCGCCGGCAGGACCATCGGCATAGTTGCGCCGCGGCCGCGCCCGCAATGTCACGCCCGGCAAATCTAACTGATGAGTCTCCACAGCAACGACGGTGGACCAATCGACATCCTTGCCCAAGACAATATCGTCGAAAGCGCCGCGGCTTTTGCTTTGCTGAAAAATCCCAAGCAGCTCGTTTTCTTCGCGGCCGAGGTAGCGCGCGAGCCGGCGCAACGTAGCTTGCGGATTTTCCGCATCCTCGGGCACAAAAAGCAGATCGAAGGAAGGCCGGCTATCGACCAGCAGATCGCCCTGCCGATCATAGATCATGCCCCGCGTGCCCAGGATTCTCTTGATGCGAATCCGGTTGTTCTCTGACAAGTAGCTGTAGCGCTCGCCGTCAATGAGTTGCAGAACGATCAACCGCGTCGTAACGCCGAGGAATACCAGAAGCAGAAACAGATAGATGACCCTAATGCGCGGCCGCAATTCGGGAGCGCCGTCTTTCCGGCCAATGTCGGAGATCATTTTGGTTGCCTGTTGAGAATTCCTGTGCCCGTGTCCATGTATCGATGAGCGCGTCGCAGCAGCACGAAAACGAGCGGGGCGATGGCTGCAGCGAGCAGTGCTTCGGTGATTATATACCGTAATGCGCCAACCCAAAAACTCTCCGTCCTCAGAAAAACGGCCCAGGCGAGAACCAAAGCCGCTCCCTTGACTAAGGCGGCGAGCAGCACGACAAGAGTGCTCGCTACATAGCCGTACAGCCAGATCGAGCGCGAACTCAAGTACACTGCGAGAAACACGACCGACATGGCAAAGGCGTTCAGCCCCAAGATAGGGCTGGAGACAATATCTACGGAGTAGCCCAGCGCGAACGCGCCCAAAACGGCCCCTGCCGTGGGCTGGTGCAGTCCCCAATACACGCAAACAATCAGGACCAAATCAGGAACCAGGGGAGAAAGATGCAGAATGGTGGTCTGCAACAGTACCATCGCCAGCCCAGCCAAGAAGATCATCAGCGACAAGCTCATCGGTTCTTACGTTGATCGAAGTCAGGCGAGGTCACCTTCTGGCGGCGCTATTCTGGGGCCCGACGACGAGCACTTGCTCCGTGGCGTCGAGAGTGACGGCGGGAACTACGCTGATTTGCTGAAACAGTCCAACCGTTTGTTTGCGCACGGCGGTTACAGTGGCCACCATAATTCCCTTGGGAAACACCCCGTCGAGTCCTGACGTTACGAGTCGATCGCCGACTTGAACGTCCTCGCCGTGCTTGACGTATTTCATGATCGGGCCGTTTTCGAGCGAGCCTGACACAATGCCGCGGCCTCTCGTGCGTTGTATCACGACATCGACACCGCTGTTTGGATCGGTGATCAGAAGCACTTTTGCCGTATGAGAAGAAAGGTCGATCACTCGCCCCAAGGCTCCGAGCGGCGTCAAAACGGCCATGCCTTTACGGATACCGTCCGCGCTGCCCTTGTCCAACATGCAGCTCTTGAACCAGGGGCTCGCGCTGAGAGCGATTATCGAAGCGGTGATCCCCCCCGGCGGCAATTGAGCGCGAAAATCCAGCAGTTCCTGCAAACGGCGATTAGTTGCCTCAGCTTCCAAGAGCCGGTTGCGTTCCCTTTCGAGCTCCACAATCTTTTGCCTTAGCTGCTCGTTTTCCGCCTTGTAACCCCGTAGGGTCCAACGGCTTTCCTGAAGATCACTGACCCAGTTGTTAATCGCCTGCAGAGCCACTTGCAATGGCCGGAGAAACCACAGCAACGCCGGGCCCACCGGATCGCTCTTAAGAGAACCTCGCGATGCCGCCGTTAAAATGTAGATGGAGAGAAAGACGCAAAAACAGGAAGTGACCGGAACCTGGTACTTGCGCAAAAATGCGAGCATGAGCGGCTCGGCCGACAATGGAGGCGCGAGATCAAGTACCGTACAAGGCTAGTGAACCGCCACTTCTCTGAGCAGCGTTATTTCGTCCAGCGCCTTGCCGGCGCCCATTACGACGGCGGTTAACGGATCTTCCGCCATCATCACCGGGAGTCCGGTCTCCTCCCGCAGCAGCACGTCGAGATTGCGCAGCAATGAGCCGCCGCCGGCGAGTACAATGCCGCGATCAACGATGTCCGAGGCGAGCTCCGGCGGCGTCCTCTCAAGCGAAAGCCGCACGGCTTCGACAATCTGATTGATCGGCTCGAGCAGGGAATCTCGAATTTCTTCATCAGTAATAACCACCGTCTTCGGCACGCCGGCCACGAGATCACGGCCCTTGATCTCCATTGTCTGAACTTCGTCGCTGGGGTAGGCCGATCCGATGGTAATCTTGATCAACTCTGCCGTGCGCTCACCGACCAGCAGGTTGTACTTACGTTTAATGAACTGGGAAATGGCTTCGTCCATCTTGTCACCGCCGACTCGGACGGAGCGGGAGAAAACGATCCCGGAAAGCGAAATGACGGCAACCTCCGTTGTTCCGCCGCCGATATCGACAATCATGTTGCCGGTTGGCTCAGTAATAGGCAATCCCGAGCCAATGGCAGCGGCCATTGGCTCCTCAATCAGATATACTTCCCGGGCACCGGCGGACTCGGCCGACTCACGCACAGCGCGCTTCTCAACCTCAGTGATGCCGAACGGTACGCCGACAATGATCCTAGGTCGCACCAAGGTACGGCGATTGTGAACCTTCTGAATAAAGTAGCGAAGCATCGCTTCGGTTATCTCGAAATCGGCAATGACACCATCTTTGAGTGGACGAATGGCGACGATACTTCCGGGGGTGCGGCCGAGCATGCGCTTGGCCTCAGCGCCGACCGCCAAGACCCGTTTCCCGCCGCGCTCGTTCTTTTGCTGTACGGCAACGACCGAAGGCTCGTTACAGACGATCCCCTGGTTTTTGACGTAAATAAGCGTATTCGCGGTCCCGAGGTCGATTGCGAGATCATTGGAAAACACGCCGAAAAGCGCGTCGAGCATCAGGAGACTCCTTTTTATTGCCCAAAATAGGACCCAGGCGCTGGCAGCATAACAGAACTGCGAATTACCCGCAACAATTTAAAAACTAAGGAGAAAAGCGGCACGGACAGCTTTGCCTGCGTTGCAATGATAAATTCCTTTACATATTATTGTTTTTGACTTTCAGATGATTTGCGCCCTTGAAAGGTGATTAGCTGATGCTCGATTTTTTGAGAAAACGGAAAAGATCCTGGATTATAACAATTCTGCTTGGCCTGATTATTATCGTTTTTGTCGCGTTTTACGGTGGCACACAGTTCCAGGACTCGGGGGTTTTTCACGTGGCGAGCGTGAACGGTGAGGCAATCACGCAGCGCGAGTTCGCTCAGCGCTACCAGCGGGAGCTAAACCGTTATCGCGAGCTTTTCAAAGGTTCGTTAACGCCGGAAATGTTAAAAAACTTGAACCTTGAGGCCATGCTCATCGATGATCTCGTAAATAAGAAGTTGGCTTTACAAGAAGCGCGCAGGCTTGGAATAACCGTAACTGACGAAGAGCTGGCTCTGGCTATAGCCAAAGCCCCCGAATTCCAGATCGGAGGAGCATTCAACAAGGCGCATTATCTGCAGCTTCTCAGCGCCAACCGGCTGACACCCGGGGAATTCGAAGAGGAGCAAAGAGAGAGTTTGACGCTGCAAAGACTTTACGGAGTGCTGCTTGATTCGGTGCGGGTTAGCGATGCCGAGCTGGAGCAGCGCTATCGGTTTTCACAAGAAAAGATCAACCTCCAATTTATCCGGTTGCCGCTTGGCGAATTCACAGCCGCGGTCAAGCCAAGCGACGAGGAGATCAAAAATTATTACGAACGCAATC
>DATACQ010000724.1:0-3980 GCA_036258955.1 Binatia bacterium | reverse complement strand
TCAGAAAAAAACTTTCGCTAATTCTGCACGTTACGGCAAGCCGCGCTTTACGCCTTCGCGAGTCATTTGTCTAGATTTCACTTTCATCTTCGTTCTTAATTTTATACACGCGGTACACTTGATGCATCTTTTCTAGTCCGCCGGCGTACTACGGTGTTGGAGTGTGTCATGGCTCCAAAAGACCATCGGCCCAGTCGTGTTGGATGTCGATTTCAGGGCATCTAGTCGACAAGTAATAGATGGTGAAGAAAGAGTATGGACCGAGTTCATGTAGGAAGACCAATTCTCGGCGCGCGTCATGAAACACCACCGTCCAGGCCGCGAAATTCTTAACAGCGCGAGTCGATTTTCGGGTGGCCCAATCGACTACTCAACGAAGACTCTGATAACGGGAGGGTAAAATGCTTCTCGCCAACAAGAACGCTGTCGTGTATGGCGCCGCCGGGTCGATCGGATCTGCTGTTGCGCGTGCATTTGCGCGAGAGGGCGCAAGACTGTTTCTCGCCGGGCGAACACTTGAGAAACTCGAAACAGTTGCCCGCGAGATCGTTGCCGCCGGAGGTGATGCGCAGCCGACGCAAGTCGAGGTGCTGGACGAGCCGGCGGTGGACGCTCATGTGCGGGCAATCGTCGAGCAAGCGGGCCGCATCGATATTCTATTCAATGCCGTCGGCATGGAAGACGTCCAGGGAATTGCGCTTGTTGACATGTCCGTTGGCGATTTCATGCAACCAATCGTCAAGGCTCTAAAATCCGAATTCATCACGGCGCGTGCTGTCGGCCGACGTATGGTTGCCAATGGCTCAGGAGTGATTATGACGATCACCGCCGGGCCTCCGGAGGCGATTGCCTACATTGGCGGATTCGGCGCCGCTTGCCAGGCGGTCGAAGGTCTGTGGCGAGGTTTAGCGGCCGAACTCGGCCCGCGGGGTGTGCGGGTCGTTTGCATTCGTTCGGCCGGCTCTCCCGACACGCCGGACGTTCAGGAAACGTTCAGGCTCCACGCCAAGGCGATGGGAGTACCCCTCGATGAATGCTTGGAAAGTTTCAGCAGCGGAACATTGCTCAAGCGGCTGCCCAGAGTTGCAGAAATAGCAAACGTGGCAGCGCTAATCGCTTCAGATCAAGCGAGCGCGATAACGGGCGCTTTCATCAGCGCCACCTGCGGGTCACGCACAGAGTTATAGAACCACAGAAAGGAGAGCCAGATGAAAGCAGCGAACGAGACGGAGGAAAAACTGCTTCGAAACGTGGTCGACGACCTAGCACAGGCGCTTCGCGCCAAAGATTCCCGTCGCGCCCTGTCCTGCTATGCGCCGGACAGAGTTCAGTTTCTGCTCGCGCCGCCGCTGCAGTACGCGGGTGCCACTGCCATGGACATGAAGGGTTTAGAAGAATGGTTCTCAACGTTTCGGGGACCTCTTGGCTACGAGGTTTACAACCTGAACGTCGCCGCCAAAGATGATGTAGCCTTCTGTCATAGCCTCAATCGTCTGAGCGGAACCAAAGTGGACGGTGAAAGGGTGGATGTTTGGATTCGCTGGACGGCGGGATTGCGCAAGATCGGCAGCGAGTGGAAGATTACTCACGAGCATGAGTCTGTGCCGTTTTACATGGATGGCAGCTATAAAGCAGCAATCGATCTCAAGCCATAGCCGTCGCTTTCGCGGCACTCGGATCGGGAGGAAACAAGATGGCAGTGGAGGAACAGTTAGTCGAAATCGAGCGAAAACTTTGGACGAACGATGCTGCTTACTACCGGGACAACCTAATTGAGGAGACTGTGCTGGTTTTCCCGGAGACGGGCGTAATCCTCAGAGATGCGGCCGTTGAGGCGATCTTGTCAGAAAACGCAAACGGACAGAGATGGGCGGAAGTCGAATTTGCTGATGTGAAAAGCCGGAGGCTCAGCGACGATGTTGTTTTGTTAACTTACAGGGTAGCTGCTCGGTGGGAGCACGAAGAATCAAGAATTTTCGCGCTTGCCAGCAGCCTCTACGTCAAACGCAATGACCGCTGGAAGCTGGCGTTTCACCAGCAGACGCCGATCGAAGGCGGGTAGCCACTGATAAAGAGAATGCCGCGTTTATGCCGTGATGCGATCATCGGATTGCGGAGCTTCGCGCTGTACGAACACAGTGTAGTTGAGATGGTCTATTTAGACAATGATGGAGGAATCCTATGACGACAACTCAGAAAATCTCACCATGCCTTTGGTTCGATCGCCAGGCGGAAGAGGCCGCGAAATTTTATACGTCGATTTTTCCCGACTCGCGTATCGACGACATCATGCGCTCAAGCGTCGACACGCCGGGTGCCAAAATCGGCGAGACCCTGCTCGTCGATTTCACGATCGCCGGACAGAAGTATCAAGCTCTTAACGGCGGTCCGCACGACCGCTTCAACGACGCGATCTCGTTGTCCGTCACGTGTAAGGACCAGGCCGAAGCCGACCGGCTTTGGGAGGCATTGATCGCGGACGGCGGTAGGCCGGTTCAGTGCGGCTGGTTGAAGGACAAATTCGGCGTATCTTGGCAGATCGTGCCGGAAGGCCTGCTGAAGATGATCAACGACAAGGATCGACAAAAATCCAAGCGCGTTATGGAAGCCATGATGCAGATGGTGAAGCTTGACATCGACGAGTTGCAGAAGGCCTACGATCAATCTGCCTGAATCGGCACGTGTCTTCGCTGAGACGCAAACAGCGTGTCGATTTTGCATACCCTAATCGACTATGCATGGACAGTCAGCCGATTGCTGTGAAAGGTGCAGCTGGTTGAATTGAGCCGCCCAGCGGCTCGAAAGCCAACAGAGGAGGCATAACGATGCGATTTATGATTATTGTTAAGGCTAGCAAGGACTCGGAAGCGGGCGTGATGCCGAGTGAAAAGCTGCTGGCCGAGATGGGAAAGTTCAACGAGGAACTGGCTAAGGCCGGCGTCATGCTTGCGGGCGAAGGGCTGCAGCCGAGTTCGAAGGGCGCCCGGGTCAGGTTTTCCGGGAGCAATCGGACTGTGGTCGATGGGCCGTTCGCCGAGACGAAGGAGCTGATCGCCGGCTTTTGGATCTGGCAGGTAAATTCAAAAGAAGAAGCGATCGAATGGGTCAAGCGCTGTCCCAATCCGCATAACGAAGACAGCGAGATCGAGATTCGCCAGATTTTCGAAGCCGAAGACTTTGGCGCCGAGTTTACGCCTGAACTGCGCAGGCAGGAAGCGGTTGTCCGGGCTCAGGCACTGGGTCTCGGTGCACCGCGATTTGAGCCGGGCAAAGCGATGGTGATTGCCGGCCTAAACGAGAGTTATACCTTCGACAATCGCATGAAGATTCCCAGTCAATGGGACCGCTTCCTGCCGCACATCGGCAAGATGCCCGGACAGATCGGCCAGATTTCCTATGGTGTATGCTGGAACTTTTCGCCGGCGAAGGGCTTCGACTATCTCGCTGGGGTGGAAGTGGAGGAAGGAAGCAGGCTTCCCGCGGAAATGAAGAGCGTGCGGCTTGCGGCCCGCGAGTACGTCATCTTTACACACCCGGAGCACGTCTCTGCTATTGGCAATACCATCGACAAAATATGGAACATCTGGGTGCCGCAGGCGGGACTAAAAGTGGCCGACGCGCCCTGGTTCGAGCGCTATACCGAAGCGTTCAATCCGCAGACCGGCATAGGCGGCATGGAGATATGGATTCCTTTAGAGGCATAAAAAATTCTGCTTAGAGCTGTCGATTTCGCCCGGTCCCGTTCGACAAAGAGTTAAAAGGATTCATAGGCGATTGAAATCCTATAAACCAACAACCACTTGAAAGGAGCAGTTTATGGCTATTGAACCCTATCTGTTTTTTAACGGCTGCTGCGAAGAGGCCATCGAGTTTTATAAGAAAGCGCTGGGTGCGGAGGTGCTCATGACAATGCGCTATAAAGAAAGCCCAGAGCCGCCGCCCGGCATGGTGCCGGCAGGCTGGGACAACAAGATCATGCA
>DATACQ010000723.1:0-1841 GCA_036258955.1 Binatia bacterium | reverse complement strand
GGCTTTGACCCTTTCATCACGGCAGAAACTATCGCCAAGATGGGAATCGAGCCTGCGGACATCGACGAGATTTCCGCAAAATCCGATTTCATCACCGTGCACGTGCCGCTCACGCCCGACACCCAGGGCCTGATCAATCGCGAGGCTTTCGCCAAGATGAAAACCGGCGTGCGCATTATCAACTGCGCTCGCGGCGGCATTGTCGATGAAAGAGACCTGTTTGAGGCTATTACCGAAGGCAAAGTGGCCGGTGCGGCGCTCGATGTCTACGTCGATGAACCCCCCGGCGCCGATCACCCCTTATTAAAGTTGGATCAAGTGATCACAACTCCGCATTTGGGAGCATCCACCGATGAAGCCCAGCTGAATGTCGCCGTCGCAGTCGCTGAACAAATGGTCGACTTTCTCACCAAGGGAGTTGTTCGTTACGCGGTAAACGTCCCATCGGTGAGCCCGGAACTCCTCGAAGTGTTGAGACCCTACCTGACCTTGGCCGAGAAGCTTGGCAGCCTGCACGTGCAGTTGGCGGATGCTCTGCCCAAGGAGGTCCAAGTGGAGTATCGTGGCGATGTCGTCAACTACAATGTCGCGGCATTGACTATCGCCGTGCTCAAGGGACTGTTGACCCCGGTCATGGAATCGGCCGTCAATTACGTCAACGCGCCGCTGCTCGCCAAGGAGCGCGGCATCCATATCGTAGAATCCAAGAGTGAGCACTCCGGCGACTTTGCGAGCTCCATTACTGTCAAGGCGAGAAACGGCACGCAGAATCTCGAGGTCGAAGGGGCGATTTTCGGTAAGAAGCACCCGCGCATCGTCAGAGTCGATGACTTCTATCTGGAAGCAGTTCCCGAGGGGTATATTTTAATCCTACACAACAAGGACGTGCCCGGCGTCGTCGGTGCCATCGGTTCGATCCTGGGCGCCAACGGGATCAACATCGCCGGGATGGAGCTGGGGCGGAGTGAAAAAGGGGGCAACGCCATCTCTTTCACGCACGTGGACGATATGGTACCGCAGAAAGCGTTGAAGGAACTGCGCGCTTTGCCGCAGATCGTGTCCGCGGATCTGGTGAAACTCTAGTGAAGGCATTAGGCAATAGGCAACAGCCAATGGTCGGAAACGGAAACAAACCACAATGCATCATGCGACACGCAGCGTAGGGGCACGGTGTGCCGTCCCCGTAGTTTTGACTAATGCCTATTGCCTGGTGGCTATTGCCTAGCACATGGCCAACGTAGCAATCATAGGCGCCCAGTGGGGCGACGAAGGCAAAGGCAAGGTCGTTGACCTTTTTACTTGTGATGCCGATGTCATAGTCCGTTTTCAGGGGGGCAATAATGCCGGTCACACCCTGGTGGTGGACGGCCGGAAAACTGTACTGCATCTGATCCCCTCGGGCGCTTTGCACTCGGAAAAACTCTGCGTGATCGGCAATGGCGTAGTAGTCGACCCTGAAGTGCTCATTGAGGAGATCCAAAGCCTCAAAGCCCAAGGACATTTGCAAGACGACACGATGCTACGCATCAGCGAGGAGGCGCATCTGATCATGCCCTACCACAAGGCCATTGACCAGGCGCGCGAGCGACTGCGCGGCGAAGGCATGATTGGCACTACCGGCCGCGGCATCGGGCCGGCCTATGAAGACAAAGTTGCGCGGGTCGGGATAAGGTTTGTTGATTTGCTAGAAGAAGAGACGTTCCAGGAAAAGCTCCGGCGCAACATCGAAGAAAAGAATATCTACCTCCGCGCCATTCTCAAAGAAAAGACCCTAGACTTCCAGGAGATGCACGACGGCTACGCCGGCTATCGCGAAAAGCTAAAAAGCTATGTCACTAACA
>DATACQ010000722.1:0-8251 GCA_036258955.1 Binatia bacterium | reverse complement strand
CGACCGTTCGCGCTCGACCCGCCGGCGGTAGTTATCGTAATCCGCCAGCGCGCGGAGATACATCTCGTGTTCCCGCTGCACCTCCGCGCGCTGGCGGATTACGATAACTACCGCCGGCGGGTCGAGCGCGAACGGTCGAGTGCTGCGCGCGAGGGTAAACGTGAGATCATCCTTCCGCTGCTTGATGTGCTCGACGATTTTGATCGCGCGCTAGAGCACATGGCCGGTGCCCCTGCACCCTTCGTCGAGGGTTTCCAGGCGGTGCGACGGAAAGTGCTCGGTCTGCTGGCCTCTCATGGCGTCACTCCGTTATCAAGCGTAGGCGAGATGTTCAATCCGGAACTGCACGATGCAGTCGGAACGGTGGACAGCGAAGAGGTAGAGCCCAATACAGTGGCCGAGGAATTACAGCGCGGCTATCGATGGGGCGATGGTGTGCTCCGGCCCGCGCGGGTGCGGGTCGCGCAATGAGCCAGTATGCCAGTTTTGAGTTTCACCTGTCGATCCCGCCGGACTCACAACTGCACGCGCACTTCGGCCAACTCGAAACCTACTCACCCGCGACTTGAAGTTTGAAGAATGGCGGTCCAGTTCAGAGATTATTACGATATTCTGGGCGTTCCCAAAACCGCGAGCGATGATGACATCAAAAAAGCGTTTCGCAAGCAGGCGCGCAAGTATCATCCTGATGTAAATCCGGGAGACAAGGTCGCGGAGGATAAATTCAAGGAAGTAAACGAAGCCTACGAAGTTCTCTCCGATCCCGACAAACGCAGGCGTTATGATGCGCTTGGCCCCAATTGGAAAGCCGGGGAAGAGTTCCGCCCGCCGCCGAACTGGGAAGGCGCTGGAGTAAATGTCGACTTTGGGGATCTGGGGGACATATTCGGTGGTGCTGGCCAAGGAGCGGGCGGTTTCAGCGATTTCTTCGAGGCGCTATTTGGTGGGCGTGGCGGGGCTCGAGCGGGCGCTCGCGCCGGTGCCGGCTTTTCGATGCGCGGCCAGGATGTGGAGGCCGAGATCCCGCTCACCCTTGAGGAGGCGCATCGTGGTGGCAAACGCACTATCGATGTGCAAGTGGCTGAAGCGTGTTCGGATTGTCGCGGCGCTGGTTCGGTGGACGGCAGGACGCCGTGTCCTAGATGTAGGGGCGCGGGAGTTATTCCGCGTCCGAAGTCGCTCGAAGTAACGATACCTCCGGGAGTGCGCGAGGGCTCCGTAATCCGCTTGGTCGGGCAGGGCGAGCCTGGAGCGAATGGCTCTAGCGCGGGCGATCTCTTCCTCCGTGTGCGTATCCGTCCCCATCGGCTTTTTAGTGTCATCGGCGATTATGATGTGGAACTGGAACTGCCCGTGGCGCCTTGGGAAGCCGCGTTGGGAGCCAGCTTGACAGTCCCGACCCTGGACGGGGTCGTCGAGATGAAGATTCCGCCCGGCGCACAAGGAGGACAACGACTGCGCTTGCGCGGTCGCGGTTTGAACATTAGAGGTGGTGGCAGAGGCGACGAGTATGTCAGGATTAAAATCGTTAATCCGCCCACTCTGGGGGCGCGCGAACGAGAACTCTATTCCAATCTCGCTTCAGAGTCGCGCTTCAATCCTCGTGACTTGATGCCGGGAGGGTGACTATGGCTGCGCGGCAATACGCCATTGTTTTGTGCCGCCAACAGGGACAGCAGCTGAGCCTCAGCGCTCTGGCGGAGGGCGCGCGCATGCACCCGTCTTTGGTCGAACGGTATGTCGAATGCGGCCTCCTGGAACCGATTGGCGGGGAAGGCGCAAATCTTAGATTCGACCCTTCAGCGCTGCCGCGGCTGCGCGTGATTAGCCGGCTCCGGGAAAGCCTCAGCGTGAACATCGCCGGCGTCGAGGTCATCTTGAACTTGTTGGATCGATTCTGCGAGCTGCAACGGGAGAATGAAAGACTCCGGCAGCGGCTCTAGAAATCTTTTGGGTTTTGCTTTTCGATTCGTAATTTATTCAGCGCGGTGAGAAAGACGTTTTCCTTTTACCCTGATTAACTAAGGAGAGTCGCAGTGGATATAAACCGCTTTACCCAAAGAGCTCAAGAAGCTATTAGCTCCGCTCATACCAAAGCGGCCCGCTACGGACATCAACAGGTCGACGTCGAGCATCTTTTGGCGGCTTTGCTGGAGCAAGAAAACGGTTTGGCAACGTCCATTCTGAGTAAAACGGGCATCAATGTTGATGCGTTCGGAAGAAGAGTAGAGCAGGAACTTGAGCGTATGCCTCGCGTCGCCGGTGGCGGCGCTGCGGACCAGATTTATATCACTGGTCGCTTGAATCGTTTGCTTGCACAGGCTGAAGAAGAAGCGAAGAAGATCAAAGACGACTACATCTCGGTGGAGCACGTGCTGCTCGCGATGATGGATGACGGAGGCACGGCGGCACGCATTTTTAAGGAATTTGGGGTTACGCGGGAGAAATTGTCCGGAGCTCTGAAGAACATCCGCGGCAATCAAAGAGTGACCTCGCAAAATCCCGAAGCGACTTATGAGGCCCTTGGCAAATACGGTCGCGATTTCACCCGGCTCGCAGAGCAAGGTAAGCTCGATCCGGTGATAGGCCGCGATGAAGAGATTCGCCGCATCGTACAAGTGCTCTCCAGGCGCAGCAAGAACAATCCCGTGCTCATTGGCGATCCGGGAGTGGGAAAGACCGCCATCGTCGAAGGCTTGGCGCAGCGCATCGTAAGCGGGGATGTGCCGGAGAGCCTTAAGAACAAGAAGCTCATTGCTCTCGACATGGGCGCATTGATCGCCGGCGCGAAGTACCGGGGCGAGTTCGAAGAGCGGCTCAAAGCGGTGCTCAAAGAAGTTCAGGAATCGCAAGGCGCCATTGTCCTGTTCATTGACGAGTTGCACACGGTGGTGGGTGCCGGAGCGGCCGAAGGTTCTATGGACGCCTCCAACCTGCTCAAACCGATGCTGGCCCGCGGCGAACTGCGTTGTGTCGGCGCCACGACGCTCGACGAATACCGAAAACACGTGGAGAAAGACCGGGCGCTGGAGCGCCGGTTTCAGCCGGTGCTCGTCGATCAACCGAATGTTGAAGATACCATTTCGATACTGCGCGGCCTGCGCGAACGCTATGAAGTGCACCATGGGGTGCGTATCAAAGATGCCGCTCTGGTGAGCGCCGCCGTTCTCTCGCACCGCTATATCACTGACCGGTTCTTGCCTGATAAAGCCATCGATCTGGTCGACGAGGCGGCCGCGAAGCTGCGCACGGAGATTGAATCGATGCCGACCGAGCTTGATGAAGTCTCGCGGCGGGTTATGCAACTCGAGATCGAACGAGAGGCGCTGCGGAAGGAAAGCGATGCGGCGTCACGCGACCGTTTGGCGAAACTCGAACAAGAGCTCGCGGATCTCAAAGCCCAACAAGAGGAGCTTAGGGCGCGGTGGCAAATCGAAAAAGAATCGATTACTCGTCTGCGCGGCCTCAAAGAGGAAATCGAGAAAACCAGGACGGCCATCGACCAGGCTCAGCGCGAATACGATCTGAATCGCGCGGCCGAACTCAAGTACGGCAAACTGGCGCAGCTCGAGCGTCAGCTAGCGGAAGAGGAAAGCCGGCTGCGTGGACAGGGAAGCATGCAACTGATCAAGGAAGAGGTCGATGAGGACGACATTGCGGCGGTCGTGGCGCGCTGGACGGGAATTCCGGTTTTGCGGCTGCTGGAAGGTGAGAAGGAAAAACTGCTCCGCTTGGCCGATCATCTACACAAGAGGGTGGTGGGCCAGGACGAAGCCGTTGATGCCGTTGCGGACGCAGTGATTCGAGCCCGCTCTGGACTTAAGGATCCCAACCGCCCGATCGGCTCGTTTATTTTTCTCGGACCTACGGGGGTCGGGAAGACTGAATTGGCTCGCGCGCTGGCCGAGTTCATGTTTGACGATGATAAAAACATGATCCGCATCGATATGTCGGAATACCAGGAACGCCATACGGTGGCGCGGTTGATCGGCGCTCCGCCGGGGTATGTGGGCTACGAAGAAGGCGGCCAGCTCACCGAGTCGGTGCGGCGGCGGCCGTACTCGGTGATTTTGTTCGACGAGATCGAAAAGGCCCATGGGGACGTTTTTAACATCATGCTGCAGATCCTCGATGACGGGAGGCTCACGGATGGCCATGGCCGCACCGTGGATTTCAAGAACACGGTGGTGATCATGACATCGAACGCCGGCAGCCATCTCATTCTGGGCTATCGCGGCGGCGACGATCCGGAATCTTTCGAGCAGATGAAAAGAGAGGTGCTCGATGTGCTGCGTCAGCAGTTCCGGCCTGAGTTTTTGAATCGTATTGACGACATCGTCGTCTTCCATAGCCTGTCGCGGCAACACTTGGAACAGATCGTTGAGATCCAGCTCGAGCGGTTGCGCGCCCGTTTAGCCGAGCGGCACATTACTCTCGAGTTGACCGATAAGGCAAAGGAGCACTTGGCGCTGGTCGGGTATGATCCGAACTACGGCGCCCGGCCGCTCAAACGTGCCATCCAGCGAGAGCTCGAGACGCCTCTTGGCCGTTCGCTGCTGCGGGGCGATGTAAAAGACGGCCATGCCGTAATCGTAGACTTTGATCACGCCAGTGGCGGGCTGACGTTCAACGTCAAAGAGGCAAGTGCCGGCCAAGCGGCGGATGATTCTCGGACGCGGGCGTCCGCCGCCTAAAAATCTTTGCCCGGGCAACTAAGGCTGGACAAAGGAACCAATCACATACTCTAGGGATATAGGACTTCCTATGAGCTACGCCGAAAGTGTCCAGCTGAAAATAATTTTCTACCTATTTCGTCATGAACCGCCAGCGCCGGGGGTTAAAATCTATTCGCTTGGCGCCACAGGACTCGACGAAGCGCTGCTAAGCCAGCCGGACCCTTTCCTCCAGCCCAGGTGCCGAGTAATTAAGGAGGAAAAAAAGATCAGGGTCGGCTTTATGCCCATGTGTATCGGAGGAGAGATCAAGAATGTTTACATGAAGCAACATAATGCGCTGTCGCTCGGCCACCGTTTGGCGTCCTTGTTTCTTCCCTCAGCGGCGCTACGTTCGTTAGCTGGAGCAGTGACGCTTTTGGAAGCCGGCTACGCCACGGCAAAACCCGTTGCGGCCGTGGAGCATCGCAGCCGGGGCGTACTAGTTAAGAGCTTTTACTTTTCGGAGGAGGTATCCGGAGCAAAAGCAGTAGACAGTTTTTGGCGGGAAAACCTCATCAGTCTGCGAGGGCGAGAAGCTTACCGGACGAGGCGGGCCTTTTTGCGGCAGCTGGCGCGCTTGTTCAGCTCACTGCATAAAAAGAATATCTATCACAACGACCTCAAGGCATCGAATATTCTCGTTGGTGAAGAACAAGCGGCTGGCGAAACGCTGTTTAACATCATCGACTTGCAGGGGCTCAAGCGCTGTTCGTACGTCAGCAAGCGCCGCCGGATCAAAAATCTCGCGCAACTCGGACGAACCCTGGGGCTCTTTTTAAGTCGTCCGGAAAAGTTATTTTTTCTTAAAGCCTATGGTGATTTTTCCTTGGCCGGACGGGAAGAGAAGAGAACTCTTGTAAATGCCATCCTGAAGGAAACCAAACGGCAGATGATTCGCGAGGTCAACATGCGCTCGACCAAGCGCTGCATGACGTTTAATCGAGAGCAAGAGAACTATCGCGTGCAAGAGCAGTGATGCACGGAAGCAAATCACGCAACCATCTAAGTAAGTCGCGGAGAATTCTTGCCCAGACCCACGCCGGTCATTTCTCGTTCGAGCCTCCGTTCAGAATCAAATCTCCAGCCAAGTAAAAATCGCGCCCTTGGGGAATGGGACGTGCAGCAGGTGATCAAAAATCCCGTAAAAGGAAAGCCAACCAATAAAGGCAAGAGCGATGCTGGTGGGCCAGCTTTCATGGGCGCCTGCCTTGAGGTAAAGGAGTATGCTTACGGGAACGGCGATGGGGAAGCCCAGCAGCCATATGGCGGCAAAGAAGCCGAGAATCCATGCTGCGATGCTGACGGTTCGTTGCTGATCGAGCGAGCGCTCCTGAGCCGTTCGTCCTTCCCTGCCGGTAAGCCCAGATCTTAGTAGACGCGGCACTTCAGAGCTAAGCTGAATCAACGCCAGCGTAAGGCCGGCAAAGCCGATCAGCCAGGGAAATAGCCGGGCCCGGAACCACCGCTCTCGAGCTTCCCACAATGTCCAAGCAAAGAAGGTAATGACAGCCACCGTAAAGATTGCCATCCAGGCAGATACGACAGATTCTCTCTGAAACGAAGTCAAAAATTCCTTCTCCATCCGTTTTGTCGCTTGCTTGTTCCTTTTTCTGCGCCACGTCTGCAACACGGGAAACAATAAGTCGGCGAGTGGCCCGGGGAGATGCAGGCGGCACCGGCCGCTCGGGAATCTTGAGGTATCCAATTACCGCGGTGAACAGCGGCGGAATACCGGTAAAGAGAAAAATTGCCCAGTACTCGAATTCGCCCGCTACGATTTTCTGCTGTAACCAGCCGCTTAACGCCGTTGCTATGGCGTTCGCAATGGATAGCATAGTCCATTGAAAGTTCACGAAAGAACCCACTCGTTTGAGTCTGCGCCCGTGCTCGACCATGAGCGCGTCGGCAACGACATCAACGAAAGCGTAAGTCGAAAACGCGAGGTTGAACCCAATGAGGTAAACAGAGGGGATCCGAATACCGTTCAAAGCTAACAGCGCGTTCATTATCCAGAAAACCACTCCGAGCACTGCCATCAGGATAAACCATGATTTTCGGTGATAGCCGAACAAAGGAATGCGGTCGGAGATAAAACCCCATAGAGGTTTGACCAACCAGCCGAGTGACTTTAGCGACTGGAACAGCTGGCCACCGGCATCGCCCATTTCCAGCGCGAATTTGACGAAATACAGACTGGGAATATCAGTGAACGCGCTCGAGCCTTGAACCGCATAGGTCGTACCAAAGATCCACTTAAGCCTCGTGTTAAGCCTCGTGTTAAGCCTCGTGCTTTCCTGTTCTTGTTTCCGATCAGTCTTCATCAAAGGATGAGAGGTCAATCAGAGGGCGCAAAGGCCACAAAGGCCGCGAGCATTCTGGTGAATTCAAGAGAACCGGCAACTGGCGTGTTACGTAGAAGTTTCGCACTAGCAAAGACTCACAAAAAAATTGGCGTCGTCAGGTGTGCTTCGTAGAGCACGAGGAATGGTGCGGTGGAGCTGTTCAACACCTAAGCGCGGGTGATTCAATCAAGAGAACAGGCGGTCAAACATTGCAGATGAAGAGGTCGATGAAAGTACGTGATCTGATACGGGCTGCAACGGCTACTTTGATTTTGCCGTTTTGGCAGAGGAGCCGATAACGCCGCAGGCGATGCGGTCGCCCGCCTCTCCAGAGGGATCGCTCCGGTAATCATCCGGTTTTGCATGAATGACCAAAGCGGAACCGTCTTCATCCAGCAATGCGTTTTTTCCTGTCTTCAGCCGGACGTCAGGGACGAAAAATTCGACCGTCAGCGTGCCGCTTTCAGGCACGTGAATGTTCGGCAAGTCTCCTGCATGTCTGCCGTTCTTGGACAAGAACCCATGGGCTTGCTTTTGTGGCGAAAAGTGATCACCGGCCGACTTGAAGGGCGGCTCGCATTTTCCCACGGCATGAATATGAAATCCATGAACTCCGGGCGGTATGCCGGCCGGCTTCTCCCGCAAGCTTAACCCAACGACCACACCTTTGGCCCCGTCAGTGATGCTCGCCTGGCCCACTTCTTTGCCTTCAGTATTGATGATGTTGAGCTTCACCGTTTCCTGCGCCAGCACCAGCTGTGTTGTCGCCAATGCAGCGACCAACAGGAACGCGATGACAAATGTATTCAATTTCATGAACTCTCCTTCTGGTGCGAGATTTGTACCGACGCCAATAAACTTAGTGCAAAGGAAATGCCGCCGCAAACACACCACAGCGTCGATGTTCTTGCATTTGTCAGCTCCTGTAGTCCGAGTTCGCCCGTTAACCTGGAAGTTCCTGCTGGCAAGTGTCGGCGCCGGTGGCGTATCTGGGCGCGCTTTCTCCGGCGCTGTCTCACCGGTGAAGCTAGCATGTGGGACGGTGTTGCCGGGTTTGTTCTGAGCATAGGACTCAAATGGAACTTAGACGTAGGACACATTCGCTTAAAGCGAACCCGCAGGAGTGTACGTTGGCGAAAAACAATTGGGACAGGCCACTTGAATTGGGATGTTCCTCACTCAGCGGTTTTCGCT
>DATACQ010000721.1:0-4737 GCA_036258955.1 Binatia bacterium | reverse complement strand
TAAGCAACACCGAACAGGTGTCGCTACAACAAAATGCCATCGACATCACCGCCGAGAGTCGCGGCCGCGAATCCGGCGGTGATGTCGATGGCATTTTGTTGTAGCGACACCTGTTCGGTGTTGCTTAGATCGGCCACGGGTTTGCCGAACAACAACAAAGCCAGAATATCTGATTGCTCCAACACCGGCTGGCTTTGCAGGACCAGTGACGGTTTGTCCGCCGTGCCGCTCGCCACGGCGCTGACAAGATAGCCTTGAACCCGATACTCCGCCGACAGATCGAGAATAGCGTCCGTCGGTTTTCCGCCCGTGAATTCTATCCTGCCCCGGCTGAGCGTGAAGCGGCGGCCTTGAAATCCCACCCATCCGCGAACGATTTCCAGCGGCCCCGAGATGGTAAAATCGCTCTCGGGTTTTTTCGTCAAAGTCAGGTTCCCGCTGAGCTCCACGTTCGCATTGGGGTGGCGAACCCACAAATTATTTGGGATCGTTACTGTCAATTGCAGAGAGAGATACTGCAACAGGCCGTTTTCTTCCGGCGCGCTGCCATTGGATTGAAGCGGCGCCGGTTCCTCCCCTCGACTGCGAACCACAACTATGGTTGGATCGCGCTTCAACGGAACCGCACCGCGCTCGAGGAATCCAAGGGAAGGGCGAATGTTTCCTTCGACGACCTCGACTGCGCCGGCAATGAGCGGCGCAGTGATTGGACCCGACACCCGGAGATTGCTGTTGATGATTGCCCGGTACTGGTCGGTTTGCACCGCGGGCCAGCGCTGCGCGGTCACGGTGACATTGATATTCTCAGCCGCAAACTGCCGTAGTGAAAGGACGCCGCTGGCTTCGAGAGTACCGCTGCCGGCGCGCGCCGTTAACCGGCTCAAGCTGATACGCTGCGCGTCGGCGCTTGCTTGAGCAAACAACCCTGTGACTTTGGTGCCGAGCGCTTTGGCATTGAAAGTGCCGTCCCGGACGCTGAACTTGCCACGCGGCTCGGGATCGCGCAGTGTCCCTCGCAGCGCAATATCAAGCACAACCTCGCCGTTGATGTTTTGGATTGCCGCGGGTGTGAAGGCGTTTAAGAACGCCAGGCTCAAGCCTGACGATCGCGCGCGTAGGTCCATCCCTCCCAACGGTTGCGCCCGCCACCCGTCTTGCCAACTGAGCGCCAGTGGAATGGTTCCGCGGATATCCAGGCTATGGGTGCTGTCTTGATCGATAACGACGTCGAGGGCGATGTTTTGATTGCGGTAGCGGCTGGTGGCCCGCAGCCCACGGTAACTTTGTCCGGCGATCTTGGAGCCGGTGATTTCTGCCTTGGCTTCGATGGCCGGCGCCGCGGCCGTGCCACGGATCTGCAGCCACGCGGAAAGATTTCCCGTGAGGTCCGGGGCGCTCGTCGAAAACGCCTTTAGAACCTCCAGAGACAGGCCGTCGATGGTGGCGTCGAGCGCTTGCGCGCCATTTGACGAGAATCGACCTGACACCGACAACGTTTGGTTTTGATTGCGCAGAACCAGCTGATCGACAATGAAATCGTCTTGGGGGCGCGTGATTGTGGCGGGCCGGGCCAAACGCCAGCTTCCGCCCGGCAAGCTCAACGTCAGCTCCTTAGCGCGAACGAGCAAAGCGGAGGGTTGATTTTCCAGCTCGGCGATCAACCTGTGGCTGCGTCCCTCCCGATCGCGAGCGGTGGCGCTGACTGCAATGGCCTGGTTTCCGGGCGGCGGCAGTTTGATGGCTGCCTGCAAGCGTGCCAACTGAACGCCTGCTCTTACATCCGTCGCCTCAAGGTTTATGTTGCCTTCCGGCAGCGTCGCGTCTTTCTGGCGTTCCAAAGCAAAATTAAGGCGCCCGCTTTGGAGAGCGAGTTCCGATAGATTGATCCCGCGCAGGGTCATAGCGCCGGTTGTTTGCAGCCGGGCGAGATTGCCGGTTGCTTTGCCGGACACTTCCAGGCGGCCGGTGCCTTCACGCTCGAAAAGCTCGAGCCAAGGAGCGAGATTCGTGACTTCCAATCGATAGTCGAGGCGTCCCGGTTTCTCCAGATCAACGCCCAGATACCCCTGAGCGTTCAGGGTTGCTCCGGTCGCTTCTAACTGCGCCTGTTGGAGTTGTAAGCGGCCTTGAGAGATGCGGGCAAGGATTTTCCCTTGTTCCACTGTGACGCTGCCTAGATGGGATCTCAGCAGATCGAGGTTTGCCCGGGTGTTCATCGACTTAAGATCAAATCCCGAACCTTCAACCATTCCCTTGAAGCTGAGTTGGGCCGGAGTGGAGTTGTCGAGCTGAAGTAAGCGGGCGGCGTCGAGGGATGGTACTGTCAGCTCGATCCGGTACTCTGGCTCTCGGCTGAGCACAAGATGCGTGCGCCAAGTCGCTCGAGCAAGTGGGCCATTTAACGCCCCGGTAAAATCGGCGATCCTCGGGGTGAAGGTTCCTTGAAGAGTAATCTCGCCCAGATTCATCCGGTTGACGACAGCCGATCGAACGGAAATTGCGCCGGCGCTCTTGATCGAATCCAGGTTTGTGGCGGCGCCGGAGATCTTTAAATCGGCATTGATGACGCCGGCAAAATCTTTGCGCGGCAATACCTTCGCAAGTTCCAAGCTGCGCACGGCTATGGCACCGCTGTACGGCTTGTTCTCGCTCAACACATCGGCGCGCAGTGTCCCGGAAACTTCGGAGTCGGCCAGCGCTAGTTTAAAGCGCGTGTCGAGTGCGTTGCCGGTTCCGCGGGTCCTCACATCGCCGCGCACCGCAACGCCAGCCGGCCATTGCGGAATGAAGCGTGCCAGATCCGCCGCCGCGGCTTGGGCGATGTTAACCTGCAGGTCGCTCTCGAAGCGATCGAAGTCTTTGATCGTTCCGGCAAGCATGATCTTCGATTGAGCAGTTTGCAGCCAGAACTTTTCGAGCGCCAGGCTTTCCGTATCGGTAGTTTGGCTATACCTCAAAGCGCCGCTGACATGAATTTGTGGTGCGCCTCCGGCCTCGACCCACCCGCCAAGGCGCTCAACGCGTGCATCCAGACCAGTGGCGACTTGGACCGCGCCGTTCAGGTCCAGACCGCGCACGCGGTAAACCTCAGGTTTGGATGCTTCGGGCTCGAAGATCATCTCGCCCGCTTCTATGGCGATGCCGTCTATATGGACTACCCACTTTGATGGCTCTCCGGATGGTTCGCCGGTAGACAGGGCTTCGACGATGGTCCAGTCGCCTCCGGAATCCTTCCTAAGCTCGAGCCACGGGCGAGTGGCCTTGAGCTGCGTGATTTGAACCCGTCCCCACAGAAGCGGCAGCAGCGCGTAGCCGAGTTCCGCACGCGCAGCCCTGAAGACGTCGCGGTCACGATAATGCAGTCGCAGATCATAAAAGCGGAGATTGCCCAGCAGCGAGCCTTCCATGCGATCCCAGCTAAGATCGCCGTCGATAGCCTCATTGATGGCCGTAAGAGCTTTCTCTTCAACGGTGCGGCGAAAACTATCGGTTTGGGCATAAAATAAGATAGCGGCGATCCCGGCCAGCAGCAGGACAGCGCAGCCGATAAGGCTCCAGCGGATCCATATGAGAAATTTTTTCATGTTGGTTAGACTGATGACTGAACCGCAAAGAACGCAACTTCAAAGTAAGAAACGCGCGACCGCCCCTTCCAAACTTGCGTAAATTGCTAGACGCTCTGAAAATTGCGTTACGCTGCGCAACAACGTACCGGACTACATCTTTATGCTAACTCGGCGGCAGTAAGACCGCCACTAAGAGGTCTTATTAGATCCAGCAGCCTGCCTAAAAATACGCTCCGACGCTGAAGTGTACTTGAAAAGGCGGGTCGCCCCGCGGGGGGCGAAAGGGAAATCCAACATCGACCCTCACCGGTCCTACCGGGGTTTGGTAGCTCAAACCGAATCCGGCGGAAAATTCGAGATCGCGCACGGGCACATGGAAACGCCGCGTGGAGGCCTCGCCAAAATCCAGAAACAACGCGCCACCCAACGCTTGCCAAAGCGGCCGGCGCAACTCGAAGGAGCCTTCCAACAAACTGAGCCCGCCGATGGGATCGTCAGCCGGGCTCAGAGGGCCAAGACGGCGCCGGCCGAAACCACGCACGCTCTTTTCACCGCCCGAGTAGAAACGTTCCGATAGCGGTAGATTTTTTACCGCCCCTAACGGGTCAGCGAAGCCGAGCCGGAGACGGGATGCGAAAACGGTTCGCCAGCCGATACTCCAATATTTTCTTGCCTCGGCAGTGATTTTGTAGAAACGGTAACTCCCGCCCCAGGGTTGTCCCGAATGGTCAACGGCGACCGAAACGAATTCGCCGCGTGACGGATCCAAGAGGTTATCCACGTTCGTCCATGCCGCGCCTAAGGTCGGGCCGGACACCCGCCCATTCGTCTGCACGCCGCCGATTGCCCGGATCGTTGCAGCTGCAACGTCCTCGAAATCATTGTATTCCGCGCGGTAGCCTAAGTATCCCAATAATCGCTCGCTAAAGCGATATTCCACACGCGGGTTGAAGCGGGTCGCGTTCAGCAGATAGGTTTCTTCATCGTCACGATGATGACGAACCACGACGATGCCATGCGCCTTCGGTAAGATGAAATGAGGCTGGACAAACGTGAGGGTGCCGCTGGCTTCGAGTGAAGAATACTTCGTCGCGATAGACAAACGCCGCCCGTCGCCGAGCCAGTTGTTGTGCCGCCATTCCAACTGCGTGCGAAAACGATCTTCGCTGCC
>DATACQ010000720.1:0-8010 GCA_036258955.1 Binatia bacterium | reverse complement strand
GCGAGACTTTCTACCATCCCGTCTACATCGACAATCTAGTGGATGCGTTCGAACAAGCAGCCGAAAAAGACGGGATACGTGGAGAGACGTACATCATTGGAGATGAACATTATTATTCGTTGAACGAGCTTGTTCAGCGCGTTGCCGCCGCGATGGCTCTGCCGGTCCGAATCCGGCATCTGCCGTTTTGGCCGCTTTGGGCCGCAGCCGCTTCCTGTGAACTGGCCTGTAAGCCCCTTCGCCTGACTCCGCCGATCTTTCGCAGGCGCGTCGACTGGTTTCGCCAGGTTCGCGCCTTCAGCGTTGAAAAGGCCAAAAAGGATCTCGGTTACCTTCCTCGGGTCGATTTGCCTACGGGACTTAGCCGCACCGCGCAGTGGTACGCTGAACATCAGTATATTTGACGCCCCACCGGACAAGAACACTAGAACATGTGCGGCATCTGCGGAATTTGGGATCCGACCGGCGTTGACGAGCGCCTGATGCGATCCATGAACACAGCCTTACTGCATCGGGGTCCCGATGACGAAGGATATTACTATGAAGGACCGATAGGGTTAGGCCACCGCCGGCTGAGCGTTATCGATCTCGAGCACGGGCGACAGCCCATTTCTAACGAAGACGGAACCGTTTGGATCGTCTTCAATGGCGAAATCTACAACTTTGCGGAACTACGCCAGGTTCTTGAAGCTGCGGGCCATCGTTTTAAGACAATGACCGATACCGAAGTTATCGTTCATCTATACGAACAACACGGCACTGACTGCATCCATCATCTGCGTGGAATGTTTGCCTTTGCGGTTTGGGACGGACGGCACCAACGTCTTTTTCTTGCGCGGGATCACGTAGGACAGAAGTCGCTTTTTTTTCATCAGGCCGGCCGGCGCTTCGCCTTCGCCTCCGAGATCAAGGCGCTGCTGCGCCTAGATCAGATCAATGCGCAGTTAAATTCAGTTGCAATGAATCATCTTATCTCATTGCGCTATGCACCGGATACTCAAACGCTTTTCAAGGGCATACAAAAGCTCCCAGCCGGTCACAGCATGATCGTAGAAAACGGTCATGTGAGCATGCACAGGTATTGGCGTCCGGACTATATTCGGAAGCTGTCCGGCGGCGAGGAGGAAATTAGCGACGTACTCCGGGGTCTCCTCCGTGACGCAGTTCGAAGCCACCTGATCAGTGACGTTCCTGTCGGGGCTTTTCTCAGTGGAGGGATCGACTCGAGCACCGTCGTCGCCATGATGGCGGCCGCATCGACCGATCGCGTTCATACTTTCTCGATTGGCGTCAAGGAAGCGGATTTCAATGAACTAGGCTATGCACGGCTGGTGGCGCAGCGATACGGCACTGCGCACCACGAGCATATTGCGGACGATGAGCTGCTGCGCGTCTTGCCGAGGCTGATCTGGCATATGGATGAAATTGCCGATCCCTTCGGCTTCGGGGTCTACCTGGTGGCACAGCTTGCCAAGCAGCACGTCAAAGTTGTGCTCGGAGGAGACGGCGGCGACGAACTGTTTGCGGGTTATGATCGTTACGCCGGAAATAGGCTCGTCGATTACTATTGTTTCTTGCCCGCGCCGCTGCGGAGGAGACTGTTCCCTGCCTTGATCCGCCTGCTCCCGGACTCCTATACCTATAACAGCGCGACGCAGAGGTTACGCTGGTTGCATGAGATGTCGCTCACGTCCGGAGGGCATAGGTACGCTAGCAGCATGTCATACCTGAGGTTTCCACAGGAGATGAAGGAACGCCTTTTTACTGCTTCGCTGCGCAAGGAACTAGCTGATGACTTCGATTCCAGTGCTCACGTCGTGAATCACTTCGATACGCGCTACGCCGAGGAAGTGATCGATAAGATGCTGTATACCGACATGATGACTCGAATGCCCGAATCATTGCTGCGGCTAGTAGATCACATGACCATGGCGCACGGGCTAGAGGATCGTTCGCCGCTGCTCGACCGTCGGCTGGTGGAATTTGCCGCGGCGATTTCTCCGGGTCTAAAGATTCGCGGAGGACGGCTCAAGTACATCTTCAAACGAGTGGCAAAGGATTTTTTACCGGCTACTCTTCTGTCGCGGCCGAAGCAAGGCTTTTCCTTCCCGCTGGCTTACTGGATGAGGGGCGAACTTGGAGGCCTCATTGAAGGTCTCCTTCTAGGGTCTCGCCTGGCAGAAGAAGGGTATTTTCGCCGTGACTACATGCTGGAGCTACTGCAACAGCATCGCGCCGGTCTCGTCGACCACAACTATCGCTTGTGGATACTGCTCAATCTCGAGCTATGGTGGCGGATGTACCTCGACGGCATGTCAGTGGATTCCCTAGAGCAATTGATGCACCTGCGCCTCCACCGCCAAGCAGCTTGAGCAAAATTTTTTAGCCCTTTCCAATCGCGATCGGTTCTCGGTCAATGTTTATTTCGTACGGCTTCGATGTGGCGCAATCCTCATCAGCCGGCTTGCGGTGATAGCCGCCAACTCTGAAGTGTAACGGCAGAACGACATGCTTGTTCTCGGGATTACGGATGGTCAGACGAGCGGCGCCGCGCTCGTGGCCGATGGGCAAATCGTCGCCGCTGTCAATGAAGAAAGACTTGTGAGAGTCAAACAGGCAAGGGGCTTTCCGCGAGCTTCCATACGCGCCGTTCTCGAGATGAGCGGAGTAGCCGTCCACGAGATCATGGGTGTGGCGGTGGCTCAGACAAATATGGAGTTCCGGAACGAGATCGTAGGATGGAACGGCTGGTTCGAAGAGAGGCAGGATCTCGAAGACAGTCACAATCTCTTTTTCAACGTGGCTTCAAAATTCGGCTCTCTCGCCAACAAAATCCCCGCCTCCAAAAAATTGTACTACGCGATGCGCAAACCGATTTACGAGGAAAGACGAAGACGCATCAGAGAAATCATGCAAAGCGAGTATGGCGTTCAAGCACCCGTGCGGTTTTGCGACCACCATCTGGCGCACGCCGCGTCAGCGTACTATACGAGCGGTTTTAATGAGGCGTTAGTGATCACGATGGACGGCGGGGGCGATGGTTCATCATCGCATGTCTATGTGGGCAAGAACGGCCGGCTAGAGAATCTGTCGAAGGTCGACAGCTACGACTCTTTAGGCAATTATTACGCTTACGTCACCGCAATGTGCGGGTATAAGGCCAAAAGGCATGAGGGTAAAATCACTGGATTAGCCGCTCATGGCCGGCCGGTCTATTACGTCGTGCTAAACAGCCTCATCGCCTGTTCAGAAGGACGGACGGTCAACAAGGGCGAGGTTTTATTTAGCGCGGCGCTAAAAAAAATCCGCACGACCATTGGTGAGCAATTCAAAAAAGAAGATCTCGCCGCGAGTATACAGAGAGTGTCAGAAGATGTCAGCCGGGACTATGTGGATTATTGGGTGAACAAGACGGGGTGCCGGCGTTTGGCCTTGGCCGGCGGCGTATTTGCCAATGTGAGGATCAACCAGGAGGTGCATAAACTCGCCGGTGTAGAAGAGATTTTCATTCATCCCGGCATGTCGGATGAGGGGCTGGCGGTGGGCGCCGCTATGACACTGTGGGCAGCACTTGCTCATGAACGCGGCGTGGCTGCCGCGCCGACATCGTTGCGCGATGTCTACCTGGGACATGAATTTTCGCAGTCCGAGATGAAAGCAGCACTACAGCGTACCGGCCACGCGTACGAGTATCACGCCAATATCGAGGAGCAAATTGCTGCTTTGTTGGCTGCCGGGTATGTTGTTGCGCGCTTCGATGGCCGTCTGGAATATGGTCCGCGCGCTCTGGGAAATCGGTCCATCCTGTATCAGCCAGCCGATCCCTCCGTCAACGATTGGCTGAACCGGGATCTCGGTCGCACGGAGTTCATGCCGTTTGCCCCGTCCACGATGGCCGAGTACGCGCAACAATGCTTTGCCGGGACCGAGGGGGCGGAAAACACTGCCCGTTTCATGACCATCACCTTCGACTGCACCGATTGGATGAAAAAAAGTTGCGCCGGCGTTGTGCACAGAGACGGCACAGCCCGGCCGCAGTTGGTTAGAAAAGAAGACAACCCCGGCTATTACCGAATACTGGAGAAATTCCACAAGTTGACCCGATTGACGAGTCTTATCAACACGAGCTTCAATATGCATGAGGAGCCGATTGTGTGTACTCCCGCCGATGCCATTCGGGCGTTTGAGCAGGGGCATCTGGATTATCTCGCTCTAGGAAATTTTCTGCTCAAGCAAGCGCACCCCCTCACCCATCCGTTGTCCCCCGCGATTAAGGTCGTTTGATTCGCGGTATTCTTCCCTCCGTCCATACTTGAGGAGTGTTCTCTCCGGTCCCCCGCGTTTCGTTGGGCGCCTTCAGACCGATCGATCGACTTCGCCACTGCCGTATAGATCAGCAGCAGTAATTCGTATGGCTTCGACGTTTTACCGAGGCGCGTTAGGAGTTGCGTTTAAGGTTGTCGTAAGCGTGAGCCTCACAGCATCCTTATTTTATACGGGAATCGATCTCGGCCAGATTGGATCGCATTGGCGGGAGATCCGCTGGGGATTTCTTTTCCTTGTAACCCCCGTCGTATTCGCCATCAATACAGGAATAAGCGTGATCCGTTGGGGAATTGTTTTGGGCCGCCAAGGTGTACACGTTTCGTTCTGGCCGCTAGTCGCTATATACACCAAAGGCACCATTTTGGGATCTTTCGCGCCCGGCGGCCTATTCAGTGGAGACCTCTACAGAATGTATTCCATCGCGAAAAGGACCGGCAGGACGACTATATCGGTATCCTCCGTGTTGACGGATCGAGCGATGGGCGTTTTCGCGCTCCTGATCTGTTCGGCGAGCGCCTTCTACTACGCCGTGTGGAGTAGCGGCGCCCAACCGCCACTCGCGTTAGCCAAACCGGTGGTTTTTGCGACTGGAGTTTTCTTTCTAGTGCTCGTCGCCGCCGTGGCGCTGATTAAATACGGCTTGACGAGAGTCAACAGTGACCGTTCCGTCATATCGAAGCTGCAGCGATCGCTGCACACGGTGCCAAACTATTTCTCGGACAAAACAACTTTGGGGCAAATCTTTGTACTTTCCTTACTACTACAGCTTGGAATAGTCTTGTGGACCTATGCTCTGTCGCTGTCAATGAGCGTAAGGATTCCTCTTCCAATTCTCTGCATGACGGTACCTCTGATCAATCTTTTTGCGCTTTTACCGGTTTCAATCGGCGGGTTTGGCGTGAGGGAAGCAGCTTTTGTATTTTTTTTGACGCCGTTCGAAGTGAAACCGTCTGAGGCTGTTTCCATTTCTTTGCTCGGCGCGGTTTTTCAAAACGGCCTTTTGATCCTAACCTGGTTCAGCCTTTCTTGCGTCCTCCACGACGATCCTTCCAGGATCCCGACTCATCCATCTTGGCTAAGAAGCCGGAAAGAGCAGCCCGCCGACTAACACTCGGGTCGCATAATGAAGCATTTGCTTGTTACCTTCCTGGCTGTGGTAGCTGTGATACGCGGTTGTGGGAGTTCGGCGGAAGCAGTGCAGGTCGGCAAGTACCACACCCACGAACTTGTCTTCATGGCGGCGACAGAGCCGGCCGATCCATTCGATACCTATCTTCTGAAGCTCGAGATAACCGATCCCACCGGAAGAAAATTTAACATTGATGGGTTCTACGATGGTGACGGAAAAGGCGGGCAACGAGGTAAAATTTGGAAAGCTCGAATGGCGCCGTATATGGCCGGTGTGTGGTCATGGCGCACAGTAACAGGAGATGCGGCTGACAGCGGCCTGGCGAATCTGAGCGGCCGGTTTCATGTGGTGGACAGTGGAGATTCTGGCGGTCTGATCGCTGAAGGACAACACTTCCGGCTGCAATCCGGCGATTACATCTACCTTGTTGGCAATTTTTTAGATACGGCCGTCCCGTTCACGCACGTTTTCATGAGTGAGCGGATCTCGGATCGTGACCGTGATGCGATCATCGCGCGCAACCGCGATTTTCATGCCGCTAACAAAATCAACGTCTATTTCGCCAACAAAGGTGACTATGGTGCTATATCGGTAACACCGTGGCTAGGGAACGGTTCTGAAAACGACAAGACACAAATGCATCTGGCGCGCTGGAAGAAGTATGACCGGTACATCCGGCTTTTCAAAGAGGCCGGAATGTTCGCTGAGTTGTGGTTCTTCGCAGATGACAGCAGGTTTGGAGGCCTTTCGGACGCCATCAAGAACCGGCTCTTTCGCTATGCCATGGCGCGCACGTCCGCTTTCAGTCACACGCTGTATGTCATCGCCCTCGAATGGGAGGAGGGGTGGTCTCGTTCCTCAGTGAAAAAATCCGGCAAGTTTATTCAGGCTCATAATCCATGGCGACGCCTTCTTTCCGTCCACAGTGTGGGCACGATCTGGTTTTTTTCCGGTGATAGCTGGGCCAGCTTCATCGCTTCGCAAGCTGGCAACGATGCCGCGCCGTACGCGGTCAATCCGTCGGCAATCGCTCTAAGGATGAAGGAAAAGGTCCCCCATATAGGCGAGGAGTTCGGATATCTGAAGGGCGACAGCGATGATCGATTGCGCGCGAATCTCTGGGCGAACTTCCTGGGCGGTGCGGCGGGCGGGGGCACCGGCAGTGACCTCAAGGCATTCCAGCGTTTTTTGTCTCAGAGCCGGGTCCCGTTCCAGCGGATGGTGCCCGCTAACCATCTTGTCAAAGACGGAGGTTACACTCGCTTCCTTTTGGCCGAACGCAATCATCATTACGTCGTGTACAGCCGGGGAGGTGCGATTCAAGCCAGCTTCGCCGGCAAGGATCTTACGGGTCGCTGGTTCAACCCGCGTGATCCGCAAGCTACGCTTGGCGGCGCATTTGCGGTTTCTGACAGAATACAGCACTTTACTCCACCTGATCCGACGGACAATGACTGGGTTCTTTGGGTCAGCGACGGCAGTAATCTCAATAGCGGTATTGTGACACCATCTCTGCGGGCTACGCTTACGCAGGAAGTCGTGCATGCGAAGCCGGCTTCATGATAAAGACGGCGCAGAAGCGTTAGGCGGATAACCTGTACTTAACCAACATGGCGACACCTGTCGGTCATTACCTTTTGGGATTAACGGTTACGCAGCTCTTTGCGACGAGCCGCGACGAACCAAGAAAAGGCCTCTGGCTGGCAACCATCGCGTGGGTACCCGATCTCGACGTCGTCCCCGGCATTTTAGCCGGAAACCTCGCGCGTTTTCATCATGGCGCTTCTCACAGCGTTGTTGCCGCTGCAGTGTTCGCGTTGGTTGCGTTCGGGACTCTTCGGCAGCGGGGATGGAAGGCGCCTGAGAGCGTGGCTCTACTGCTCTTCTGGCTCTATTGCTCTCATGTGGTTCTCGATTTTTTCACGCTTGATCCCGGGGCGCCGCACGGCGTCCCGCTGTTTTGGCCGTGGGGAGAGACTTACCAATCCCCATGGGCTTTACTACCAAATGTCCAGCATACGAGCGGCCCACTTTTTAGCGCGCACAATTTGTTTCTCATGGTCCGGGAAGCGGTGGTTTTCCTCCCGCTAGTCGGCTTCGTCGATGCTCTCAACAGAGCGCGCTGGCGGTCGCTCCCGGCAGCGGCATGGTTCTTCGGCATCTGGTTTTTCGCGGCCGCGTCCGCATCGTTTTTATCTCTTCAAGGGCGCTAGCCGCGGGTTCGAAATACCCGGGAAGTGCGATGTGAATCACGTACTTCTTAACCGAGTGGTTATTTAAATTCCGAGCTACCGCTGCGGTGATCGTGCCCAACCCGCGCCCTTTTCTTCACGAGCGCGGGCTCAAGGCCAGACGTATTGCCCCTCGCCTCCGCCTTTACTCCAACCGCCAGCAGACCTCCCTTCGCCAGCTCCGTTCCCACATAGCTCTCATCCGTTTCCAACGATGCCACCAGGTCGCGGTGGCGTTGCCCTTTTAACTTTCGTACTTCCGAGCACATGTTGCCCAGCGGCGTAAGCGCGCCGCTCTTTACCTCCGTAATCGCCTGTGATTTG
>DATACQ010000719.1:0-3022 GCA_036258955.1 Binatia bacterium | reverse complement strand
GCCTTCAAGATCTCATGACCCAACTCGCCAAAATCGGCTGCGCCCGGTCCGGTGGATTCCTCGGGCAGATCGAGCCGCTCCAAACGCAGCACGTGCTGCGCGAAGAACTGAAACGGGCAAGTAGCATACGTCTCGAGCGCCGTAGGCGAAATGCCGCGTTGTGAGAGTCGCCGCCAGTCTTCAGGCGACGGGCCGATCATGCCATCGAATTCGTGCAAGCGTTCGGTGCTCCGGTCCAGACGCGCGACCGCTTTTAGACCTCGTTTATAGAGGGTGGGCGACAGCCCGCTGGCCTCCAGGAGCGCCGTGGGATCTTCGGCATTGAAGCTTAATCGTATGCCCAGCTCTTCCGGCAACAAAAGATCTTCGCGGCCGAATATGTCCACGTTCGATTTGTCCGAAGCGCCGCGTGGGATCGTCGTTTGCCGAAGTCGCCCCTCAGAAGCGTTGCTCAAAGCGCGCTCGAGCTCGCCAACGTACCATGATGGCGCTAGCGCGCGTCCGCTCTCATCGGCGCGTTGAAAAGAGCAGTAGAGCCGCTCGCGCGCCGCGTTAACCAGAATGGTGAATAAAAGCTTCTCTTCATCAAACGCCGCAAGTTTCTGATTGATCTTGTAGCCCAGGTCGCGCTCAAGGAATTCCCGGTCACGATCGCGCAGGAAAGGATCTTCACGAATGCTCCGTGGAAAGACCCCTTCGTTCAAGCCGAGCACGAACAGTGCGCGGCAGGCGAGACCGCGGGCGGCGGTGGCATTCGCCACCAGAACTCCATCGAGGTTGCGGCTATCGCGGGAGATGGCGCTGCGCTCAAGCCAGTGCTGAAAGGTGCGACTAAAGTCTCCCAGCGCGACGTCGCCGAAGACGGTGCCAAGTCCGGAGAGTCGATGCAGCACGTCCAAGATGCTTTCGCCGACAGCTGCTTCGGCGCCGCCCAGGGTTTTGCGCCGGTGGGCAGGGGCTATTCCGAGGTATTTGCCAAGCAGTTCTTTCCACACATCCGCGAACAGGCCCCAGGGTCCGCGCTCGGGGATTTTCGAAAACTCGGCGGCGAGGTTTTCAACAAGCTCCGCCAAATAGGTCAGCTGCGCTGCTGGGATTCGGATGACGCGGCGCTCTTCAATTTCCGAAGGTCGGCCCAGCTCCAACTCACAATTGCCAAAGCTTCTGAGCCGCCGCCACTCGGGTAACCCTTTACAAATAGCAAGCTCCCGTGTGGCTAGATCCCAGAGATCGGGCCGCGCTACGATATTCTCGTCCAGCAGCGCTTCGGTCTGTAGGTAAGGCGAGGACAAGAAATCGATCACCTGGGCGCGGGCGAAATCGTGTGCCGGTAAGTTAAGCAGTAGAATCACCGCTTTAGTCAGCGGGAACTGCGCCAGCGGCTCATCCAACTTGCCGGAAAGTGGAATGCGGTGACTCTCAAATATCTCCTGGATGCTCGCGCCGTAATCATCGAGGCTGCGCGCGATGACGGCGATCTCATGGAATGCGAACCTTTCGTCTTCTATGAGGCGCAGTATCTCTTTCGCGGCGGCGCTGACCTCATCATGGACGCCAAATGCGCTAGAAACGCTGCAGCGCCAGTTGCCGGGCGGCTCGACGTACGTCGTTTCCGAAGCTTCGTCGAACAGGCGAAAGGTTGCCGGCAAGCTTGTCGCGCCCGCTAGAGCGATTTCTGGTCCGGTGCCGCGGCCTTCAATGTAGCGCTGATAAAACTGCTCGGCAAAAATCCACGCGCCGTGCTCGGGTCTACGCCGAAGCAGTGGAAAGAAAAGGGTCGTGGGGAAATTTTTTGCGACCGCGTGAAAAACATCCACTTGAACCTGAGTGAGATCATAAAATCCGTAGTAAATAATGTGAGCGAACTGCTGCAGAAATTCAGACGTGGAAATCCGCTCTACCGCCGCCGTGTCGAGATCGGCGAGGGTATAGATCCCTTGAGCCTCGCAAAAACTCGCAAAACATTGAAAAAGCCGCAGCAGCTCGGCGGGCCGCGCGCTGAGACGATCTCCGAATTGCCGATCCTCAAACGCCGTTAAGGCGAACTCGGGTCTCACCATACCGTCCCGCAGATCGCGCAAGCTTTGCCACAGCGCGGCGCAGCCCCCAGCACGTTCTTCGATCCCCAGAAATGGTTCGGTGCCCGGTTGCCGGGCGCGAATCATCTGGCGCAAAACCTCTTCGAGGAAAAGATCGTCACGCAGTTCGGGCAGCGCGGCGCCGTGTTCATTGTTGAGTTTCAGGGAAAGTTGATGAAACGTGAGCAGTTGAACGTTGAGCAGTGCCAAACTCCGCTCACGTGTTAGAAGTATTTTTATGCGCCGCCGGAGCACATCGGAGGGAAGCAAAATCAGGAGCGGAGTCATCACATCCGCTTGCTTGAACCTGATTATCTCTTCGACCAACGTGTCTTCCAGGAAAGGATGAAATGGGCCGAGAATCGCACGCATGACTGTCTGTGGTAGATGAGATGCTGCCGCTAAACTGATCCACTATGAAATATGGTCACCAGAAGAGCAAGACGTGGTCAGGTTCAAAGTCGAAGTTATCCACTGGAGGTAAGGGCACGGCACGCCGCGCGCTTACAAGCGCCAGCGCTTTGGTTGCATTTCACGTGTCGAACCATTAAAGACCAACATCATGCGCCGTCTGAGACGACAGCTATTCGTCATCTTCATTTTTCTCGTCACCGTTTACGTCGCGCCGGATGCTGGCTGGGCGCAGCCCGCAGGCTTGGTGATTGCGGATAGCGAGCTGGCCAGCAACGCCGGTATGGAAATACTCAAGCGCGGCGGCAATGCGGTGGATGCGGCGGTGGCGACCGCCTTCGCCCTCGCCGTAGTGGATCAGGCATCCTCGGGGCTTGGCGGCGGCGGTTTCATGGTCATCTATGACGCGAGCGAGCGTCGCGCCCATGCGCTCGATTTTCGCGAAACCGCGCCGGAAGCCGCGCGTGCCGACCTCTACAGCAGGAACGGCAAGCCCTCCCGCGATCTGAGCCTCACCGGCGCGCTCGCCGTTG
>DATACQ010000718.1:0-3995 GCA_036258955.1 Binatia bacterium | reverse complement strand
CCAGCATCAGCTACGGTCAAACTTTCGTGACCCAACGTGAAAGTCTCATCGCAACTCTGCCGGTGGGTTATGCCGACGGCTACAAACGATTGTTGTCCAATCGCGGCGCAGTGCTCATCAAAGGACAGCGGGCGCCGATTGCCGGCCGAGTGTGCATGGATTTGACTATGGCCGATGTTACCGATATAGCCAACGTGCAACCGGGAGACGAAGTTGTTCTCCTCGGTCGGCAAGCCGCTGCCGAGATCACCGCTGACGAGATGGCTGCCTGGGCGGACACGATCTCATATGAGATCTTTACTTCGCTCAGCGCCCGCGTACCGCGCATATACCTGTAAATATTCCAGGAGGATCACTGATCGTGGGCAGGATTCAACGAGCCCTTATTAGCGTTTCCAATAAGTCCGGTGTTGTCGAATTTTCCCGCGCTCTCACTGAACTCGGCGTCGAGATTATTTCCACCGGCGGAACCGCATCGCTGCTGCGCGAAAATAAAATTGGCGTTAAGGACGCTGCCGATCTTACCGGATTTCCGGAGATGATGGATGGACGGGTGAAAACGCTTCATCCGAAGATTCACGGCGGCATCCTGGCGCTCAGAGACAATCCTGAGCACGTCGCCAAAATGAACGAGCATGGGATCGCGCCCATCGATTTGGTGGCAGTGAATCTTTATCCTTTCGAAGCGACCGTCGCGCGCGGCGCTGCTTTCGAGGAAGTTGTTGAGAATATCGACATCGGCGGCCCGAGCATGGTCCGCGCAGCGGCGAAGAACCACCGCTATGTCGGGGTCGTGGTTGATCCCGCTGACTACAACGACATTATTGCCGAGCTGAAGCGTAATGATAACTCTCTGTCAGACGCGACCCGCTTCCGCCTCTTTTGCAAAGCCTTCCAGCACACTGCGCAGTACGACGGCGCAATCTCCAATTACTTCTCTTCGTTGAGTGACAACAAGCAACCCTCGCGCTGGGGGCAAACGGTTAATCTTCAGATGACCAAACTCCAAGACATGCGCTATGGCGAGAACCCGCATCAGAGCGCCGCCTTTTATGGCGCGGCAACCGATAGCGGTCCCTCCGTCGCGCGCGCCAGGCAGTTTCAAGGGAAGGAATTATCATTCAATAACATTCTCGACGCCGACGCCGCGCTGAGCACCGTCTTGGAGTTTTCCGATATCGCCACCGTGGCCATCAAGCATAACAACCCGTGCGGCGTCGCGTTGTCGAAAACTTCCCTGGCAGATTCGTTCCGCAAAGCCAAGGCCTGCGATCCGGTGTCGATCTTCGGCGGGGTGATCGCCTTCAATCGGCCAGTGGACGGAGAAACGGCGAAAGAGCTAAAAGAGATTTTCCTGGAAATCGTCATCGCGCCGAGCTTTACCGAGGAAGCCAAGGCTGTGCTTGCCTCGGCCAAGCGGCTGCTCAATATACGGCTGCTGGAGTTAGACATGAGCCAGCCGCAGGGAGGCGGCTATGACGTACGCCGGGTTCGCGGCGGCATGCTACTGCAGGATTGGGACACCGGGACGGTTGACGTGCGCGCGTGCAAACTGGTCACCAAGAGACAGCCGACGGAAGCTGAGTATGCTGCCCTCGACTTTGCCTGGCGCGTCTGCCGTCACGTCAAATCGAACACTATCGTGTTTGCGTCTCCCGACCAAGTGCTCGGTGTCGGTGCCGGCCAGATGAGCCGCATTGATTCCACCAAGATTGCGGTCATGCGTGCCGCCACGCATGGCCTCGATCTCGGAGGCTCGGCGGTGGCGTCCGATGCCTTTTATCCCTTCCGTGACGGATTGGATGAGGCCGCTCAAGCGGGGGCGAAATCCGTCATCCAGCCGGGTGGCTCGATCAAAGACGACGAAGTCATTGCCGCCGCTAACGAGCACGGCATCGCGATGATCTTCACTGGCATGAGACACTTCAGACATTAAACGACGAAATGTGCAGAATGAAAATTGTACACGGCAAATTGCAAAAAGGAGAAGTCGAGAACCTGCAAATCGCATGCAGAATCGTTCCCCTCGTGAATCTCACTTCTTTGCATCGTGCACTTTTAAATTTGCATTTTGACTTTTGCATTGCCCCAGAAATCGTATGAAGATTCTGGTCATCGGCAACGGCGGGCGCGAGCATGCGCTTGTGTGGAAGATCAGCCAGAGTCCTAGAGTATCAAAAATATACTGCGCCCCCGGCAGCGCGGCCATTGAGCAATTCGCCGAGACTGTTGCCATCGCTCCTGACGAAATCGAAAAACTTGCCGACTTCGTCGCGATTGAGGCCATCGATCTTACCGTCGTCGGCCCGGAATTGCCGCTCACCCTGGGCATCGCGGATGTATTCGAGCAACGCGGTCTCAACATCTTCGGACCGAATCGTCGAGCCGCACAGCTCGAAGGCAGCAAAGCGTTCGCCAAAGAAATACTCCAGCAGAACAGCATTCCCACGGCCTCATTCGCCACCTTCACCGACGCGGCCGCCGCGAAAACGTTTATAGCGCGCCAAGAGGCGCCGATCGTTGTCAAAGCGGACGGTCTTGCGGCGGGCAAAGGCGTGCTCATCTGCGGCACGCGGGCGGAGGCCAATCGCGCAGTTGATGAAATTCTTGTGAACAAAGCCTTCGGCGCGGCTGGCGAGAAAGTCGTGATCGAGGAATTTCTCCACGGTGAGGAAGCCTCCTTTATGGTGCTCACAGACGGCGAGCATGTGCTACCGCTCGCGTCGTGCCAAGACCATAAGCGTGTCTTTGATCACGACCAGGGGCCCAATACCGGCGGGATGGGTGCTTACTCGCCAGCGCCGGTGGTCAGCTCCGAACTCCATGCGCGCATTCTGGAAGAGATCCTGATGCCGTTACTCGCCGCTTTGAAACAGAGAAAGATTCTTTACCGTGGGGTTCTTTATGTCGGTTTGATGATTACTCCCGAAGGTCCGAAGGTGCTCGAGTTTAATGCACGCTTCGGAGACCCCGAATGTCAACCCATCATGATGCGCTTGAAAAGCGATCTCGTGGAGCTCATGGAAGCCGCCGTAAACGGAAAATTAAACGAAGTGCAGCCTCAATGGCACGACGATCCAGCCGTATGCGTCGTGCTCACCGCCGGCGGCTATCCGGGTGGCTACGTCAAAGGCAAAGAGATTCGAGGCTTGGAGAAACTGGAGGGCTGGCGGAGCGGTTTTATTTTTCACGCCGGTACCACGAGAGAAAACAAGCGCTGGCTGACTCACGGCGGTCGGGTTCTCGGTGTCACGGCTCGCGGCAAAGATATCAAAGCCGCGATAGACAACGCTTACCGAGCCATTGGCGAAATCTCGTGGGATGGCATGCATTACCGCAGAGACATCGGCCAAAGGGCGTTGCGATCAGATATGAACCCAGTGCCAAGCTCGCGCGCATGAAAGTCGAAGCGAATGTGCGGCAAAGGAAGGCCGGCTACATCGCGACTGCGGTTGCCGCCCTAAAACGCGGCGAAATTATCGTCTTTCCTACCGAAACTCTATACGGATTAGGGGCGCACGCGCTCAACGAAGCCGCAGTAGATGCGGTGTTTCGCATCAAGGGCCGTGATCCAAACACCCCGATCCCGGTTCTCGTTTCCGACGAAGCGATGCTGGACCGGTTGGTCGCTACCATACCGCCGATTGCCAAACAGCTCATGCAGCGCTTCTGGCCGGGTCCTTTGACCCTGGTCTTGCCGGCGCGTGCGAATATCCCCAAGCCTTTGTTAAATTCTGCCAATGGCATCGGCATCAGAATCTCCAGCCAACCGATCGCTATGGAGCTGGTGCAAGCGCTCGGCGCGCCGGTGACGGCCACCAGTGCCAACCCATCCGGCGCCGAGCCTGCGCGTACGGTAGCGCAAGCACGAAACTACTTCACTCAGGGCGTAAACGCATTTATTGATGGCGGCACGCTCGCTTCTAAGACCGGCTCGACCGTCGCCGAAATTCAGGGCGACAAGTTGAGAATCGTCCGCGAGGGTGAGATCGGAC
>DATACQ010000717.1:0-2235 GCA_036258955.1 Binatia bacterium | reverse complement strand
GAATTGGAAGCAAGGCCGAGTGGGGTCAGTCTTCCGTATCACGTTATTCGGTAAGTTCTAAAATGGCGGGGCACAAACGGCCGCGTCAAATCTTTATCTTTGGACATTCCGTCTAACGGCACGGCGCTTCTTTTGCTCGATATTCGTTCTCAACAGTTCCCGGCAGCGCCTCTCGACGGTGCGCCGTAGGTCATTGAAGCTTCACCAGAATTCCGCCTGACGTCCGAAACAGGTTTCCAGGACGACCGCCGTGTCACCTGTGGTGTCTCTTTCATCCTGGAGAATCGCCGTGATCCGATCAGTAGGCTTGCTCCGCTGCATTTGGGCTCGTAGAGTAGGGACGATGAACATTCTTATAGCGGCGGCGTTTGTTTGCCTGATTTTGCTGCTATCGGTTGTCATCTGGTCGATTCGACGTCACCGTGATCCCAAACTGCACATTGAATGTAGTTTATCCATCGATGAGCTGATTCCTTCGCTCGCCGGGTTGACGCTCGGCACGGCCGTCCCCGGCAATGCCGTCGAAGTCCTTGAGAACGGCGCTTTTTTCGACGTGCTGTTGGAGCAAATTCGATCAGCTCAAAAGTCGGTGCATCTCGAAACCTTTCTTTGGAAGGAAGGGGTGCTCGGTCAGCGCATGGCAGACGCGCTGTCGGATTGCGCCCGGGCGGGCAAGCGGGTGCGTGTTCTGCTCGACGCAGAAGGGTCCAAAGACGTAGGCAAGGGAGCGCTGCGACAAATGCAAGCGGCCGGATGCCGGGTCGTCCTTTTCCATGAAAAGACTTTACGCCACATCGGCGTGCTGAACGATCGCGACCATCGCAAGATCGTCGTCATCGACGGGCGTGAAGCCTTCGTGGGTGGTCATTGCATCGTTGACAGTTGGATGGGCGACGCCCAGGACAGTAAACACTTCGCCGACATCAGCCTTAGGTTGCGCGGCCCCATCGTGAACACGCTGCAATCCGCTTTCAGCGAGAACTGGGTCGGGCAGACCGGGGATTTATTTGCAGGCGATGATGTGTTTCCGCCGCCGGAGCCTGCCGGCGATGTGGTGATCCATGCCGCGTATGCAAAGCCGGAAGGCTCGGCGCCCGCCGTGAAGATTCTTCACCACACGGCCATATGCCTCGCCCGCAAGCGAATCTGGATTCAGAATCCTTATTTCATCCCTGAGCCCGAAGCTATCGACGCGTTCGGAGAAGCCGTCTCCCGCGGCGTCGATGTGCGCGTGATCATGCCTTCGGCTGGGGGTTCCGATAATCCGATGGTGCAACACGCCGGGCACCGAAACTTCGAAAAACTTCTGCGCTGCGGCGTGCGCCTGTTCGAGTATCCGCACACCCTGCTGCACCAGAAAGTGATGACCATTGACAGTGTGTGGAGTGCGGTCGGTTCAAGTAACTTCGATGACCGGTCTTTCGAGACCAATGATGAAATTACGCTCGGCATCCTGGACGCGGCAATGGCACAGCGGCTGGATGCAGTCTTCGAGAAGTACGCAGCGCACTGCCAGGAAATTGATCTTGAGCGGTGGCGCAGGCGCGGGCTGTGGCACAAACTGAAAGACAACGCTTTCTACATGCTTAACGAACTTCTCTAAGACGCCGACTCGCTTAAGGAACAGGCTGCATCCATGCGCGCTCAGACTTTCTATTCTTGCGAATCCTCGACGAGCGAAGAGGTCCGAGTAGGTCGGACGTGGAATAGAGAATAGCGCAACCCATACGGTATGAATACAGCTGTGCTTTGTAAGTAATCTTCCGCAGGGCGCTGCAGCTCCTCCAATGCTTTTCGATGTGCGTCAGCCGGAGCATGGCGTTCCACCTGAGCCGGCCGGAGCTTTGCTCGCAGATTTCATGAATCCAGCGATTGTAGGCGCGGCATAGGCCATACTCGAATTCGATGTCGGGCGAGAGAGTGGCATTCAGGAGTGTGGAATTGATAATCTGCGTGTCGATGGCGAATTTATCGAGATCCCGAATTCTCGCCTCGATTCTGGTTACTGTTGATCGTCCGGAGCGCCGCCAAGCCAGGACGCAAGGCTAGCCCGGGGTAAGTGAGTAGCTCGTGCTGCGGCCGCCTTCGGGATTACGAATGAGGACGCCGTGCTCGACCAGAGCGAGAATGTCCCGATGCCCCGTGTCCTGCGAACACTTCGCCAGGGCGGCGTATTTAGAGGTCGTGAGCTTGCCCTCGAACCCGTCGAGCAGGCGATTGATCACAAGTCGTTGC
>DATACQ010000716.1:0-1591 GCA_036258955.1 Binatia bacterium | reverse complement strand
GCTCCAACCAAAACCGGTCGCCCCAAACCGGTCAGAGACGGCAGGCCGCGCAGCAGAGCCAAGTTGTGTTCCAAAGTTTTGCCGAAGCCGATGCCGGGATCGATGATGATCCGGTGCCGCGGTACGCCTCGGTCCACAGCTCCCGAGACCTGCGCCGCAAGAAAATCCCTCACTTCCTCAACGACATTGCCGTAGCGCGGCTCCGCTTGCATCGTGCGCGGCGTGCCTTGCATGTGCATGAGCACGACCGGCACCTGCTCGCGCGCAAGAAGCGACACCATCTCCGGATCAAAACGGAGGGCGCTTATGTCGTTGACGATATCGGCGCCTGCAGCGAGGGCCGACTCCGCAACCTTCGACTTGTATGTGTCAATGGAAATCGGCAGATTTAGTTCCCGGCGCAGGCCCCGCAGTACCGGCAGTACTCGCGCGGCTTCTTCATCTGCCGAAATTGGCCGCGATCCCGGGCGTGTTGATTCTCCGCCGAGGTCGATGATTTCCGCGCCGGCTTGAGCCATGGCGACGCCGTGGCGAATTGACTCCTTTACCTCGCCACGGCGGCCGCCGTCATAAAATGAATCGGGAGTGATATTTAGAATTCCCATCACCACCGTACGGCCAAAGAAGTCGAGCCTGCCATGCCGCGTCTCAAGGCCAGCATCGCGGGCCGTCGGGACGGAAACTGTGACTTGGTTTTGCACGGAATTGCTTCTCGTGGATTGTGATGGCCGATGTGGGTTCAACGGCTCCGCATGAGTATTGAGGCCGCGGCGTGCCACAAAGCGCATTGCCGCCGGGTAACCTCCGTCTCGAAAGGTTCAGCTTGAATTAGGTGGAGGCTGAAACTAGCCTCCGGTGAGAAACCGATCAGCACGCATCTGGCAGAATCTCACGGATTGGTCAGAATTCTGAACGCCCACGTGAAATTCTTCCGGCGCCTGCAAGCCTGTTAAGCCACCGCAACCGCTGCCGGCGTAGACAGAGGCGGTCCGCCGTTGTTGCCGCCATACTCCCGTACGATGGCATCAATCTCGGACCCATCCAAAACTTCTTTTTCCAGGAGGGTCTCGGCGATTTTGTGCAAAACGTCCAGATTTTTTTTCAGCAGATCCTTCGCCCTTTGGTAGCTCTCCTGGATGATGCGGCGAATCTCGGCATCTATCTCTATCGCAGTATTCTCGGAGTAATCGACTTTTTGTGTGAAGTCCCGGCCCAAAAAGATTTCTTCTTCTTTTTTTCCGAAGGTCATCGGGCCGAGTTTTTCGCTCATGCCCCACTCGCACACCATGCGATGCGCGAGATCTGTGGCCTTTTCAATATCGTTACCCGCGCCGGTGGTCATATGGTTCAAGACCAGTTCCTCGGCCACCCGACCGCCAAAAAGGATGGCCAGATTATTCAGCAGATAATCCTTCTGGTACGTATGTTTTTCGTCAATGGGCAGCTGTTGGGTAAGTCCAAGCGCCATGCCACGCGGTATAATAGTCACCTTGTGAACGGGATCAGCCCCGGGCAGTAGCTTGGCAACTAGTGCATGGCCGGCTTCGTGGAAAGCGGTAACGCGCTTTTCTTCATCGCTGATAATCATGCT
>DATACQ010000715.1:0-1636 GCA_036258955.1 Binatia bacterium | reverse complement strand
AAAAATGTTTTTTAGACTGAAGCCGATTTTCGATCCGGCTCTCTCTACGGCCTGCTGGAAATTCCCCGCCGAGAGTTGCGATGCTCCCAGGCGCCCTCTCTCCCGCTTGCCGGGATTTCCTCAATGCTCCTCTGAATTCCGCGATGGTCGGTAGGCCAGACAATTACAAAGCGGAAACCACCCGCAACATCGACCGGCGTTATTTTAGTCAACGGCGCTACTTCTGTAGCAGGCCCGGCGCCGTCAGGAGCCGCTAAGATTTTGCCGCTACGACAGCTCGCATCTCAACTATTTGGAAAAAAACACTCTTTTTGTCTACAGATCCGACGTCAGTTCCGCATGAACATGGTACGGCTTTTGCTTTGTCAATGAAGCGGGGTTGAAATAGAAACGTCCAATGAAACGTCTAACGTATAGCAACCTGAAGGTGAAGGGACACAACAAGTGGCCATAGTCAAGTTTAGAAGGCGGCGCCGTGACGCCAGTGATCTAGCGCTGACGGCGAGACAGAAGGAGGTCAATATGAATCCCGGGGATTCTTTGAAGACGACCAAACCCATCCGGTCGCAGAAGACCGGCGTCATGCTGCCACGGGAGGGCACGTTCGTGCGTGCCGTGGAAAACATGGGCCGTCAATTGATCTTAGTCAACTTTGGCACCGCGGGTGAAGAGTATCTTTTTCCTGACGAAATATTGGCAGAGCCTGCCTCGTAATTAGCTGCGGTACGCGAGTTCTAGAGCGCCTGCTCCTAAATTCCTGTTCGGCGCCGTTTAGTGCCATCGTCGCCGCCGCAAGTCTCTTTCCACCTGGCTTAGTCGCGCGTTATTTGATAAGACACTTTTTACTCTTAGTGAGATAGGTGCGCCTATGAGCGAACCGGCGATCAGAGGCTACCACGCCCACATTTATTATGATCCAAAAACCTCGCGGGAAGCGGCTGCAAGGGTGCGCGCGGGCCTAGCCGGGCTTAACGTGCAGCTCGGTAGCTGGCACGACGAGCCGGTAGGGCCGCACCTCGATGCGATGTACCAGGCTGTTTTCGCGCCGCAGGAATTTGGCGTCGTAGTTCCGTGGCTGATGCTGAACCGTGAAGGGCTTTCGGTGCTCGTGCATCCGTCGACTGGCGATTCATACGGGGACCACATAATCCGGTCGTTGTGGTTAGGTGATCGCCTAAAACTAAATGAAAAAGCGCTCAGGCGCGCCGAATGAACTGTTAGATGAAACGAGTGTACTGCGCCAAAGATCCACTGATGGTCGGCCATCTGCGCAATGTGCTGGCGCTATACGGTATTGAATGCGTCACGCGAAAGCTCGACTTGAACACCGGAGCGGGTGAGTTGCCGCCTGTAGAATGCTGGCCCGAGCTGTGGATTCTCGACGACGCGCGTTTCGCGGAGGCACAGGCCGTGTTGAAGAGAACCCTGGCGCCAGTGAAGGCCGTAAAAAAATCCTGGGTATGTTGGGGCTGCGGCGAGCAGATCGAAGGACAGTTTTCCGAGTGCTGGAAGTGCGGCCGGGAACCCACCGCTGAAACCGCGACGGTTTTAAAATTCGATCGTCATACCTAAATTCGATCTTGGCTGCCGCGACCGGCTTGAGATTCGGATCAAACGGTCTTACGTTCCAGAGCGC
>DATACQ010000714.1:0-2125 GCA_036258955.1 Binatia bacterium | reverse complement strand
AGAATATGTCAAATTTGTTGCATGGAATATACAAGCCCCTCGGCGCTTTCGCAACGAGAGGCCCGCTCGTTCGGCCGAGCGAAAGATATTTTTGGAGGAGGAAAAAACTCTATGGCGATCAGGTTGTTTCAATCCCAAACTTCGATGTTTTGCGAGAAGGTGCGCATCGTTTGCGCAATGAAAAAGGTACCGCATGAGATCGTCGACGTGCGTAAAGACGAACGCAAATCACTAATAGAGTATACCGGTCAAAGAAAAGTGCCATCAATGGACTACAACGGCAAGTGCGTGATCGATTCCACGGTGATTTCGGCACTGCTTGAAAAGGATTACCCTGCCAGCAGTATTTATCCCGAGGGAGCAAACAATAAAGGATTATGCCTGGCGCTGGAAGATTGGTCGGACGAGGTATTGATCCATGCTAACCATGCGTTGCGGCGCGCCGAAACTGCGGAAGCGCGGAAGAAAGCGGAAGACGAATGGGCGGCTCACTTCCGGACCTTGGATCAGATGTACGCTGGTAAAAACTACATTTTCGACCGGATGACCCTCGCGGACATATCTATCTTCTCTCAGTTGCATTATCTTTACACGACAACCAAGTACGAAATTCCCGCGGAGTACAAAAACGTTCACGCTTTCATGGAGAACATGCGCCGGACTCTCAAGCTCAAGTCGCTTTCCGACAGCTTCGAGGCAACGTCGCTTTAGCCATGATGAAAGATGTCGTCGTTCCGCGCCTTGGATCAAGCGACGAAAGCGATGAGGTCCGGGTGCTTCGTTGGCTGAAGGAGCCCGGAGTCCAAGTCAAAAAAGGCGAAGCGCTGCTCGAAGTCGAGACGGACAAGGTCAACGTCGAGATTGAATCGCCGGCCGACGGTGTGCTGAAAGAGATAAAGGCGGTCGAAGGGGAATTTGTCAAGTTCAACGCCGTGATCGCGACCATCGAAGCATAAGCAGGAAACAGCCGCGTTTTTTGTTAGAAAGCGATCGCCTAGCGGGTTATCATAGCGCGTGCTTCGAAACTCGTCTCGAGCCGACCTGCGCTTCCAACGTATTATCTCGTTCGTCCTTAAGCCTCCTTTGCTCTGTGATCGAGGCATGCGCGAGGGCCATCAGCCATCGCGCAAGTTTCGTGCGCCGACACAACCTACCCACGCAGGGATGGGGAGCGCGGTCGAGGAGCGCTTTACGTCTTTACTGTGGCGCACCGGAGTGACCGGCGTCTTGCTCGGGGCCGCCGCAACTTCTTATTTTCTCACCGGACTTGCGGGTTATGTTCTAAGCCCGTTTCCTAACTACTTCTTGACCGCCGCCGTCGCGGGCGCCTTCTTGTTTTTCTTGCGCGAATTCTTGCGTGTATTCGGGGAGACGCAGTGGCCGGGCCGCTGCCTGTGGGCGGCCAGCGTCGGTTTTCTGTTGATCACAGTGCTTCTCTGTCTCGTTCCCCCAACGGCGCGGGATGAATTGACCCACCATCTCTCGATCCCGCGTCTATATGCGCGCGCCGGAAGGATTATCGAAGTACCGATGGCGCCGTATTCCTACTATCCGATGTTGCTCGACATGTTTTATACGCCGTGGTTGATTTGGGGATACGATTCTGTGCCGAAGCTGATTCACGCCCTGTTTGGTTCCCTCACCGGGTTACTGTTGTATGCATACCTGGCGCGTAGAATGAATAGTGTGTATGGACTACTTGGTTTCTTTTTCTGGACCTCTATTCCTCTCGTGCTGCGTCTGAGCCACTGGGCCTATGTCGATCTCGGGATGGTTTTCTACAGTACGTCGGCCGTTTTTTGCCTGCTGCACTGGCGCGAAGAAAAGAATCGCACTTCTTGGCTTGCACTGGCCGGCTTGGCCGCTGGGTTTGCCTTCGCTACAAAACCCAACGGCTTGGTAGCGTGCCTGCTGCTGTTCCTCGTTCTTGCGTGGCAGCAGGTGAGGGATCGCCTGCGTCGGATGGGTGAAATGGTTTCAGATCTCGTCCTCTTCAGTGGGACCATTTTGCTGCCCTGCATGCCGTGGCTTGTGAAGAACTGGTACCAAACTGGCAATCCATTCTTCCCGATGTTCGGAAGCATTTTTGCAGCAGAGGGGCCGTCCACGAATGCGCCTGCCCATT
>DATACQ010000713.1:0-2635 GCA_036258955.1 Binatia bacterium | reverse complement strand
GCAAACGGTTCTTGAGCGAATCGTTGGTCCCCGTCGAGTTGTTTCCGCAAAGAAATTGAATTCAACTCGACCGCCCCGTGAGTCGAAGAGCGCATAGTCGTTGAGTCGCTCATAATGTTCACCAAACAGAACACCTTCTTTGTCGGTGCCGTGCCATCTCGGAAAGCACATGGATCGCAAACTGCCGAGAAACGATCCCCGAGAAACCATGTTGGTTCAAACCTAGCGTCAACCCTACACCGTTATGTCCATGTGCACTTCAGAAATTGCCAGCCCAGATCAGTTCCCAGTCGGGATTTCGGAGCAAGGATCCGTCGTCAGCTCCAAATGCTCGAGTGCTTGTGAAGTCTCCGGCTCTTCGCGCGCCATCCAGGTCTCATCAGGAAATTCTCTGGACGGCCAAGCAATAGAGGAACACGGTCGATCCGCGGTACTTCTTCCGCACCTTACTGGACGGCAATCGTTCCTGTGGAACAGAGTAAATCAACTTGTCGGTGAAACCCCAATGTTCTCGCGCGATTTTCCCGGTTCGATCACAATAATCGCGGTAGAGAGCTTCAAATCGAGTGACAAGTAGAAACCCACCCGCGGTCGCTTCATACGGAGTTCGTTTGCCTAACTTTTGAGTATACAGGTCCGCAAGGAACCATTTTCTGAGTTTTCATAGAACGGCTTGATTGTACTTTGTGTCCGGGGCCTTGTTAAGCATTTCTAAGACAGTGTCTATGTTTAAATCCAGGTCTGCGATAGCGTAATATACCCGACCAGGACCGGGCGCAACTGTCAGTCCATCGGCAGGACTCGGACTCCTCTCCCACCTCGATTCAAGACATGCGTGTAAATCATCGTCGTGCTGACGTCGTTGTGACCGAGGAGCTTCTGGACCGTTCTGATAATCGTATCCGTCTTCCAGCAAGCGGGTTGCGAAGGAATGGCGCAACGTATGGCACCCCGCGAGTTTAACGACGCGTGCTTTTATCCGCGCTTCCTTAAACGGTTTCTGTACAACCATTTCGTGAAGATGATGCCGGCGTTTATCTCCAGTGACTCGGGCGAGTGGCTCCGGGAAGTTCGGTTCCGATTGAGTTGGTATACTTTGACGCTTTTCATGTGTGTTCTCCCCTAGTGAACGCCCTGATTTGTAAGTTGTATTTGTTCCAGTAGTTCCAATCGTCGTGAGTGAATTCTTGGCTTCCGCCCGCGTTCAAACCCTTCGGCGATGTTGGACATTATGAAAACCGTTGCTCTTCGAATTTGGTCCCGGAGTGCAAAGTCCTTCGAGAATTTGTCTGCCTGGGTGATATGATAGATACGCTGCGTGAGTTGGCGAGCGTCTTTCCAAACCTCTAAATTTTCGAATTGCTTCACGGACCTGATTCCCTCCAGTTCTGTTATTAGTCATCGTCGAAGCTAGAACGTTGAACGCATTCCATACGTTGAACTGTTGAACGGCGCCTCATTCGACGGCGCCTTGTAAAAACCATCTTCTTCTTATGCGATCGTAATAGATCCACAAGAGATCACCGCGGCGGGTCTCGGCATAATAGTATTCGCGTTGAATTTCTCGGTGCCACCAGCCGCCGGAGAAAATATAGGGCCCAATGAGGCGCTCGACCGTGCCATACTTGGGACCGAGAAGAAGCCATCCATCTTCATGAGTATGCGTTGGAGTGCCCGGGAGCATGATCGGTTTGGCGGTAATCCGGCGGACCAACATTTGCGGCGCATCGCGATTCGGCTTAGCAAGCTTGACTTGATCGAGTGGCTCCCACGCAAAGCGCGCTTCGGGGAGATGGCCGTCTTTTAACGTCGCCCGCACAACCGCCGCATCGCCAAATTCCGCGCGCAGGCGTGCCAGCGCGCGGTTGGCCGCCTCGAGATCGCGCTTCGGCTGTTCGGCAAAGAGCCGCAGTTGCTCCCGTGTAGCGACGGAGGAATCTGCTTCCAGGGCGATCTCGATAACACCGGCAGCTAATTCGAGCGACTCCAATCGTAAACGGGCGAGATCGATAATTTGCGCCTCCGCTAGCGTTCCGCTTGCCGGCCGGACCTGCTCTTTTAGCCAGCTACCATTGTCGAGGAGAAAAGAGAGCGAAAGCACCGTCAATGCTTGCGAGCGCTTGGCGAGAGTCACCAGCATGGGATAGAGCATTTGTTTGATCAGAAACAGCAGTCGCGTGGCGTCGCTTTCAGCGTCATCGAGAATCCGTCTCTCCACCACAGCCTCCTGCGGTTTGCTGGGCTGGAGCGGTGTCCAAAGCTCGCCGGCGGCCATTTGATAGAGGCGATGTGCTTCAGCGCCAAAACGCTCGCGCAATCCTCCCGGCGGCAATCTCAGCAAGCCGCCGACGGTTTTGATGCCAAGTTTGAAAAGCGTATCGCGAAATCGCGGATCGATATTCAACCGGCCCAGGGGGATTTTTTCAGCCGCGCCGCGTTCCTCCGCGGCGTCGCGAAAAACCACAATTCCATTTTGCGCTTTCGCTACGGCGTAAGCGCCGAACCGGGTAAAGCCGACGACGACGGCGGCTGTGAAGCTCTGCTTGGTTATTTCTTTTTGAATGGCATTAGCCCAATGGCGAGGCCAGTGGTAAAGACGATTTAGCCCCGCGCCATTAATCCAAAAGACCCCGGG
>DATACQ010000712.1:0-5625 GCA_036258955.1 Binatia bacterium | reverse complement strand
GTCCGATGCCGCGAAGACAGTAGGCATCGGACTTATCGCGCGCTACCTGCCGCGTGCCGTGCAAAATTCCCGAGACCTTGAATCGTTGAGCTACGTTCAGGTGGCAGCCTGTCTTTCGGGCATGGGGGTTTACAGCGCCTGGACCGGCATCCATCACGCAATCGTTCACGTGGTCGGCGGCCGCTACAAGGCACCACACGCCGAGATCCATGCACTGATGCTGCCGTACGCCATGCGCTGGAATCTCGACGCCACCCTCGGAGCGCAGGCGCGGATGGCTCGAGAGATGGGCCTTGACGGCTCGGACGAAAACGTTCTCGCCGCGGCCGCTCCTGAGCATGTTCTTACCATGAACCAGAGGATGGGTTTGCCGCTAAGGCTGCGTGAGTTAGGCGTGCCGCGCGATGGTCTGAGACAGCTCGCCAGCGATGCTTTGAATGATTACAGCATCCATACCAATCCCAAGCCCGTGACTGCCGCAGAGCAAGTCCTCGAAGTGTTGGAGCAAGCTTGGTGATTACGTCTGTAAGCGTCGAATAGCATGACTCCCCGAGAGGCCCTCACTGCGGTCGATCGCTTTGCCCGGGACAAAGAGATCGACCAGCTGTTGATCGATCTTTTGCGGTATCCCTCAGTACAGACCGAACGGCTCGAAGCGGACCCTCAGCTAAAAACATTCATCGCTGAGATGATCGCGCCAAGATTAGCGGAGTTGACGGGAAACGCTGGCGCCATTGATGCCATGGGCAACCTGATCTGGCGAATGGGCGAGACGACGAACGAAACCAGCAGGGGTTTTCTGCTAATGGGCTATGCGATGACATTTCCCGCGGCTTCTATGAAAGACCCGTTCTCCGGCGCGCTACTGGACGGGCATGCGTTCGGCATCGCGGGTCGCTGCGCTCTCGGTCGCGGCGCATGCGAACAAAAAGGAGCGTTGGCCGCGATGATCTATGCGGCCGCAATTATAGCTCGCGCGCGATCGGCCTTGCGCGCGCCGCTAATTCTGGCGGTGAGCTTGGCAGGCGAAACCGGTCGTCACGATGCGGCAAAGTTTATTTTGGAAAATGACGCGATCAGCGCGAGCTCGGCCGTCGTTGGTTTGGGGACCAGTAATCGAGTCTGCCTCGGCAACAAAGGCCGTGTTGACATCGAAATCATCGTCCGCGGTAAGTCCGCCCACAGCAGCATGCCCGAAAAGGGCGTTAATGCGGTGGAGGGTTTTTGCCGGGTAATGGAGTGTTTGGATCGACTGCCGCTTAGAGCCGGCCATCCCGGTCTTGGCAACGCCACCCTGACGGTGACACAAGTCAAAAGCGGCCCGGACATAAGCCATACGATCCCGGATGTTTGTCGCGCCGTGCTGGATCGAAGGCTGTTGCCCGGTGAGGACCCTGATGCCGCGTTTCGAGATATTCAAGAAGCCCTCCAAGAGTTGTCCGGCTGGTCTATCGCGGTCATACGCGGCGCTTTCATGTATCCCTCAGAGGTCCCCCAAAATGCCTCGTTGGCAGCGGCAATCAGCAATGCTACCCGTGAGTTGGTCAAGAAGGAACCTGAGTTGTTCTATTCGCCCGCCGCTCTGGATGCCGGATTTCTCAATCGCAACGGAATTGAGACAATCATGTTCGGTCCCGGCGATTTGCGCTTTGCACACACGGATCAAGAAGCCGTCCCACTGCAAGAGGTTCGTGACGCCGCTAAAATCTACGCTGCCACGGCGCTGCATTTGCTGGCATAGGCCAATTAACGGTTTGTTCATTTGTGACGAAGAGTGACCCCCGTCTCCGACAAAGTCATGGGGCTGGGATCTTGGCGCGGACGATATCTCACCAACGGTTCGCGTTCGAAGAACTGTTGGCCCGATACGAGCGTTCCTGCGCCGTGGTGGCACTGCGCGATGGTCAATCTTTGGCTAACGCGGATCTCACAGGCGACCGCGCGACCCGCGAGGTCCGGCGCGGCGTTATCGCCCCGGTTTCCTTCTCGAGATACGCAACGGCTTCATCTCGCATAGCCGAAATTAACTCCTGGTCGCTCGCCACATAGCAGCCCTCCGGATCAACAGTCAAAGCGCGCTTAGAGGCATAAGGTTGAAGGTGAAGGCGCCGTCAGCAATACTGATGTTCGACATGGCACTTCCCCGCGATATTTTGGATATTCATACAATCTACATGGAGCCGGCAGTCGAAACCTACGATCGCGGCCGCCAGGTGCTCGCGCGCTTTCCGAACGCGCAGCGCATCATTGTTCCAACACATGACGAGATCCCAACTCTTTACGGCAATGAAGGTAATGCTGAAGACTGGCTGCATATCAAGCAACATACCGTGGTACTCGGCGTGAAGAAGAGCATGAGCATGCGGCCCAATGAGCGCAGTTCCAACTTTATCGCACCTTCAACATCAAACGGCTGCGCCATGGCATGTGTCTACTGCTATGTGCCGCGCCGTAAGGGCTACGCCAATCCAATCACTGTTTTCGTCAATATTGAGCAGATCTGCGCCGCGCTGTCGCGACACGCAACACGCCAGGGCGTGAAACCGGCAGCAGATCAGGTTGATCCCAAACTTTGGGTCTACGATCTCGGTGAGAACGGCGATTTGTCCCTTGATGCCGTGATTTCCGACAATGTGCGGGATCTAATCGCCAGGTTTCGCACCATTCTGAACGGCAAGGGCAGCTTCGCGACAAAATACGTAAATCGCGATCTGCTCGGCTACGATCCTCAACACAAGACCCGCATTCGCTTTTCCTTGATGCCCGAACGCGTCGCGCAGGTTGTGGACGTGCGCACATCGCCGGTAGGCGAACGGAACGCCGCCTTCAACGATTTCGTTGATGCGGGTTATGAGGTCCATATCAATTTCTCACCGGTGATCGTGTATGATGGCTGGGAAGCTGATTACGCTGAACTCTTCAAGAATTTAGATGAGACGCTTTCCTCGGCTGCGAAAGAGCAGCTTAAGGCAGAAGTCATTTTCCTCACGCACAATGCGCCACTGCAGGAGGTTAACTTACGGTGGCATCCGAAAGCCGAGGACTGGCTGTGGCGCCCGGAGCTGCAGCAGAAAAAGCTCAGCCAAAACGGCATGTGGAACCTGCGCTACAAAGTGCACGAGAAGCGCCGTTATCTCGAATCTTTTCTCCGCAGGTTACAGCGCACCTTGCCTTGTTGTGAAGTCCGTTACGCCTTCTAACCTCGAGGTGAGTCTCCGATCCGTCTCGTAATTGAGCACCCTGAATCTGCACTCGCACATGACCAAGTGAAACTCTGGCGACCCGGACGGTCCGGGTAACTTATTGATAGTTTCTTCCTTATCCAGCCCTGACCATCAAAGGGAGTGTACAAGGAGGGTGCGCTCGTCTAGGATGAGGCCGTGCTGGACAATTTCCTGCAAATTCTTCCAGAGGTCATTTTTGAAGCCGCCGAGAAATTGGGCGGGCGTTGCACGGGTCGCTTCTACGCGCTCAATGCGCTGGAAAACCGCGTGTACGACATCGAGATGGAAGAAGGCCCGCACGTCATCATTAAATTTTACCGCCCCGGTCGCTGGAGCCGCGCCACGATCCAGGCCGAACACGATTTTCTGAAGGCGCTTGAAGAAAACGAAATTCCCGTCGTCTGCCCGCTCACGGACGCCAAGGGACAGAGTATTTTCCAAATCGGCGAAGTGATGTTCACAATCTTCCCGAAGCGTCCGGGGCGACTCGAGCCGGAACTGACGAGGGAACAGCTCACCCGCCTCGGAAGGTTCATGGCCCGCCTTCACAACGTCGGAGCGACTGTGAAAGCCGCCCCTCGATTACGGCTTGATCCTCAAACTTACGGGCGAGACCCTTTGAAGTTTTTGCAAGACGGAAACTTCGTTCCGCTGGAGCTCGCGACTCGATTCGAAACGATTGTCACGCAACTTTGCGACGTAATTACTCCTCGTTTCGAGGAGGTCCAGTACATTCTGCTCCACGGCGATTGCCACTCCGGAAATATTTTGTGGAATAGAGACGATCCGTACTTCATCGATTTCGATGACATGCTCTACGCCCCTCCCGTTCAAGATATCTGGATGCTCACGGGCGCAGATGACGACTACGGAAAAGAGCAAAGGCGTATCTTGCTCGACGCGTACGAACAAATCCGAACTTTCGACGTAGCCACCCTGCGGCTCATCGAGCCGTTGCGGGCGCTGCGGATGATTCACTTTTCCGCATGGATCGCGCGCCGCTGGGGAGACAACGCTTTCAAAGCGGCGTTTCCTGATTTCGGTACCGAGCACTATTGGCAGGAGCAAATCGAAGCGCTCGCGCTGCAATTAGAAAAAGTGCAATACCACGCGACCGACCGCTACCATTGAACAGTCGCCAGTTCTTCATCATAGTACTTTCGCCGAAAACCCTCGGCTCTTTGCCGACGTCTTAAAAATCTTTCACTCCTCTGGGTGAGCGCGCCAGAATGAAACTGCGTCTCGCAGCTTGGTGAATCTCCGTCCTTTGATCTACTCGTGCCTGGCGCCTCTCGCCTTCACGCCTGCTGATAATCAGCCAAGCGTCTACTTTCGACCGAACCGTCGTAATCTTTGTTGACACATCGTAAACCAAAGCTCTGGCTCCCTTGCACAGCGCGCCCACCACACCGAAACGCCGCGCGATTTCCTTGGCATTTCATTCTGGTTTTCATCTCGCTGTCATGGCATTTCAGTTGCTATGTGGATCAGCGTAGCCGAACGTTCGAGCTCCGGCGCGATGCAGTCGCTGCAGCGATAGCACCGCAAAAAATATTAAATCTAGGAGGAACGTTATGTCGGACGAAGCAAATTTTAACGCGCCGGCCGGTGGCCAAGCGGAAGAAACTACGGGAAAGTTCGTGATCACCTTCCGTGAGCACGCCACCAACGCCGGCTTGAGCAGCCTGAAGAAAAAAACTTCCGTGAAAAAAATCATGAGTGCGGCGGATTTCAAAGACTCCGCCATGGACCTCGCGCAGATGCAGGACACAGCGGCGATGGTTTTCCCGACGCTCGGCATCGCGGTGGCGACTTTAGATGAAGAAGGAGCCAACGCGCTCGCTACCGAGGCAGGCGAAGAAAGCGCGATTCTTGCCATAGAGCCGGAACGTCTGTTCTATGCTCTGGACGAGGAGCTGTCGCTTACATACCTGCGCGGCTATCGCGACGCGATCAGCCATTTGTACGACAAAATCTCCACTGAACAGCTCGATGAGCAACTCCGGGCGGCAGCGCTGTTCCACGATGACGCGCAATCAACCTGGGGGTTGAAGGCCACCGGAGTTACGACGTCAAAATTTACCGGAAAGGGTATTCGCGTCGCTGTGCTCGACACCGGCCTCGATCTAAGACATCCGGACTTTGCGGGGCGCTCGATCAAGTCGAAATCTTTCATCTCCGGCGAACCGGTACAAGATGGCCATGGGCACGGTACGCACTGCATCGGCACGGCCTGCGGGTTCAAGGACGTCAATGGGCGGCGCTACGGCGTCGCACGCGAAGCAGCGATCTACGTCGGAAAGGTGTTGAGCAATGCTGGAAGCGGTGCAACTTCCGGTATTCTGGCCGGGATGGAGTGGGCCATCGTCAACAGATGCAGCGTCATTTCCATGTCTCTCGG
>DATACQ010000711.1:0-1772 GCA_036258955.1 Binatia bacterium | reverse complement strand
GGCCTTCGAGCAGACCGCCTCGCAATCCGTTCTGACCTGCAATTCGAAAACGTTGAGCAACACTTCGAATGGCCCGATTCGGTTTCTCAGGATGAGTTCACCTCAGATTTAGCTGAGGCAGATCCTTCGCCGGCGCTCAGGATGAGTTCACCTCAGATTAGCTGAGGTGAACTCAATTGCTGATCATCAGGTGACAATCCCGGGGCAGCTTCTTCATCAATCCTTTCACCACGTGGCCTCGGAGCATGTGGTAGAAGGCCGACCGTCGCGAAGCGCCGATGATAACCGCATCGACGTCGAGCGCTCGGGCGGCGTTGGCGATGGCCTCGGCGGCATTGTATGCGACCGTCCAGATTGGCACGATTTCGATTCGTTGATCCCGAGCCGCTTGGAGTGCAGCCCTGAGGGTCTTCACCCCCTGCTCATTGGGAGCATGGGGGGTTTCGCCGGCAAATAGCCCCGGCCATTCCTCAACATAGATACAATAAACTGCACTTTCACCCTTTCCCCTGGCGCGGATCATAGCTTCCCGCAAGAGCCGCGGGCTTTCGTCGCGCACCGCTAGCAAGGTTGAAGAAGAGTAGAGGGGTTTCACTTCGACCGCCTCGGCCAGGGTCATCAGACCCTTCAACTCGTCTTCGACCAGCTCTTCCGACGCGCGATAGGCGCGCGCCTGCAACCGTTGGATGACCGGCACCCGTACAAGCAGATCGACGAACCAGCCACGGCGCACACCCACTGCGATCGCCATGCCTATGGCGGTGAGGGCGCCGCCAAAAGTTGTCGCTAGCTCCTTTTCGACCAGATTGACTCCCCAAGCCACCAAGATCATCAAGGTTGTAAGAACGCCGACCCAAAAGGCGGGGTCCCGCCGCCCAAGGCGCCAGCGGATCACGTCAAGACTGAACGAAGAAAAGACGAACGCGCCCAGTAGGCCGAAAGCATACATCTCGCCGAGCAGGGCCAGCTCTCCTTGTGTCACCAGAATGACGGCGGTGGGCACCACCGTCGCTATGACAATGGCGATATGGGGACTATTGAATCGCTCGCTGCGCACCGAGATCACGCGCGGCAGAAAGCCCGATTTTGAGAGTGCGAGAAAGATATGATATGCGCCGATAATCGCGGTGTTGGCCGCAAATAGCAACAAAGACGAAGCACTAATCACGACCGCCAGCTTCAATCCAAGCCCGCCGGAAACACTGGCGACTTCGGAGATGAAACGCTCGCTTTGCGTCGCCTTGATCTCGGTTGCAAGGATATTGATCGACAACAGCGTGAGGACCGGCGCAGTCATGATCATCGTTACGATTACAGCCACCATCGCTCGGCGCGCGGTGCGCCGTAGCGGGAAGCGCATTGCCGGACTTAACTGGCTGATGCTCTCAAGCCCAGAGAATGCCAGCCATGCCGCTCCAAAACCCACCAAAATGGTGTGTAAGGACATCTCTCGGGCTGGCGCCAAGGATAGAGAGGCCTGTCGCCATTGTGCAGGGGACAGTTCGGAAAGCGCGGCCATGATCACGAGGAGATTGACCACGAACGCCGCGATCGCCATGCCGAACGCGACAGTAGCGCTTTCTCGAATTCCGATAATGTTGAGAGCCGCGAGACTGACTAGACCTAAACAGGCCAACACAAGAATATAGTCGTCGACAAGTGGAAGCACGCCGCCGATGTAGTGAAATCCGGAGACCACCGAGATCGCAGCTGTAAGAAAATAACTCGACGTAAACAACATGCCCCCAAGCCAACCCCACAAAGGACCAAAG
>DATACQ010000710.1:0-2341 GCA_036258955.1 Binatia bacterium | reverse complement strand
CTGGATTTTATTTGTTTTCGTGCGAGGCTGTGCCAATTTATTTCACTCGGAACTCTTTAACGGCGTCTTCATTCAGTTCCACACCTAGGCCCGGTTTCTCATTCATCGTTATGCAGCCTTCAGAAAGGTGAGGGAGATCTTTGTAAACGATGTTCGCGGTGAGCCAGTTGTTCACATGGATCTCGGCGCGCCATCCGTTCGGCACCGCCGCCTGCAGGTGGAAATCAAAATGATCGCCGTTGCCGATGGGCAGATTGAACGCATGGGCCAATCCGGCGGCCTTCATTCCCATAGTGAAACCGCCCACGGAAAGCACATGGATATTCACAAAATCTACCGCGTCCTGCTTCACCAGGTCGGCGAGCTTCAAAAAATTTTCCCATTGTCCAGCGGCAATAGGGATACTGGTCTGTTTGCGCAGGCTCGCTAGAAGGTGAGGATCATTGTGCACGATGGGTTCTTCAAACCACATGAGGTTATAAGGCTCAAGACGCTTGCACCATCGCACCGCGTTGTCTAGCTTCATGAGACAGTTCGCGTCAACCATCAACTCCGCGTCTTCGCCCACGGCTTCTCGAACCGCTCTGACCCGAGCTTCGTCCTCGACCGGGTTGTCTTCACGGTGCTCGGCGCTTGCGCCGGCCGGGTCCATGTCACCGCGGATGTTGGCGCGACCCACCTGGATCTTTAGCCGGCGTTGGCCGTTAGCGGCCCAGTGTTTTGCCGCCTGCGCGAGCTCATCGCGCGTGTAGGCCCTCAGCCCGAACGTAATATAGGCCGGGACGGACTTTTGCGCGGCGCCCAGGAGGCGCCACACCGGCGTGTTGAAGAATTTTCCCTTGATATCCCAAAGCGCGACGTCGATGGCGCTGACCGCGAAATTCCAGACGCCCGAGTGTGCGCGGGTGTTGAATTTCCAGAGCATCTGATGCATCAAGCGCTCAGTCTCCAGCGGATCTTTGCCGATCAAAAAAGGCGCCAGCTCCTGCTGGATAAAAGCCGCGCCGGCGGAGTGCATGAATCCGCCTAGTTGCGATAGCCCAACCAAGCCGTTATCGGTTTTTACTTTCACTAGACGCACGCCCGTGCGCAACGGCTGCTTGAACACCGGCGGCGTGACCGGAATGTTTTGCAACTCGGTCAATTCGATGTCAGCTATTTTCATCCGCTATCTCCCCATCCTGGGAATTACTTCACCGGGCGATTGCCAAACGCCCGTGTCGCTCTGATTCAATCCGTTGATGATCCTCATCAGCTTGCTTATGTCGCCTAGCTGAGCGATATCTCGGGCGGCTCCAATCAAAGCGTCCGTTGCTTGCTCGTCCAGCACGCCTTCACAACAGGAGCGCGCCTTGGTCGCCAGCTCTGCATCCGTGATTGGATAATCGGGGCCGCCGCGGTAACGCTCGTCGGCCCATCCTTCGACCATGCGTCCATCTCTGAGTTGGATGGTGATGCGCGAGCGCATTTTGTCGAAGCCCTTCTTTTCGATCTCGGGATCAAATTCAGTACTAATCTTGGATTGCATCTCCTGCATTGCGGTCGAGGCCACAAACTCATCCGAGAATTCGCATTTGCCGGCTTTGCGCGCCAGCGCGATCATGGCAAGCGCCGCCGGCAGAGAAAACTTCGCTTGCAGATGATTGGCGGCAATCGGGTAACGAATCGGATTTAGGATATTCGTGCCGGCGTAAACCTTGACCGCTTTGATCATTTCCGGCCTGATGTCGTTCTCCATGACAAGCTTCAACATCAGATCGATAGTGGGATGCGTGAGCACGCCGCAGGGATAGGGCTTTATGGAAACGCCGGGATCGATAATCGTCCAGATCTTACCGAATCCCTGAGAAACTTTCTCGGAGCTGATGCCACCACCTTGTACTGCACAAAAGCCCCAGGACCCATCGAGTGCATCCGGGTCCGCAGTGAAACCACGCGCCGCCAATATAGCCGCGGTGACGCCGTTTTCGGCCGCGCGTCCGACGTGTAGCGGCTTGGTCATAGTACCGAAGTTACAACGAATCCCGGCGGCAAAGCTCGCCGCGATACCAAAGCCGCTGCATAGTTCGTCCCCTTCAAGTCTCAGTAACTTTGCCGCCGCCGCATAAGCGCCAAAAGTTCCGACGGTGGCGCTCGAATGCATGCCGCGCAGGTAATGCTGCGGCAGCATCCATTCGGAAATCTTGCACTCCACCTCGAAGCCGGTGAGAAACGCGAGCATGAAAGTTTTGCCGTCAACCGCGCCGAGTTTTTGCGCAACCACCAGGGCGCTTGTCAGCGGTGGAATGGTAGGATGCGTAAGCAAGCCATAGACATGCGCGGGATCTCTGCTGACCTGGCC
>DATACQ010000709.1:0-2431 GCA_036258955.1 Binatia bacterium | reverse complement strand
CGTCTCCCCTGAAAAACGGGTATGCGTTTTGCTTTGTACTCGCTCGGGTCGAGTGAGAACACTCGGGGTGAAGCCCTGCTGTGAACTGTGCGATTATGAGTCTAGGATTTATGCCCCTGCATGTGAATCGCACGGCCGGCGCACGGCACAATCCTCAAGCTGGCGGTGGCGAAGCGTCTGACACGAGCGGTATCGTCGTACAATACTCCAACCAAGAATCGAAAGAGTCCGCTCAGCACGAAACCATCACGCGCGCCGGCATCGCGAAGAAGCTGGCAAAGCTAAAGGGCTATGCGTATGGCGGTGAGTACGATCGAGAAAAATTTTACGAGGCGCCACTATATTTCGTTCCCTCCGATACCATCGTCGGACTTGAAACTGCGCGCCGCCTTGGTATTGCGAGCGAAAACGAACTGTTTGGCGGCATCGTGCCGTATCCCTTCGTGGCAACCAAGACCATCACCCACCCGCTCCTTGATGCGAGCGCTTTTGCTCCGGAGGGTTGGTCTCATGATTTTCCCAGGCGAGTACTAGATGCGGTTCTCTTTGGCTTCTCTGCGTTCACACGAAGCGAGGCTCGTCGCGCCTGCGCGCGAGTATTGGAACGAGGGCCGGCGCGCTTCAAACCCGCCTGTGGTGTAGGGGGGCGCGGTCAAAAAATCATAACTTCACTGCAGGAACTCGATGCGCATTTGAATTCGATCGATCCAGACGAATTGGCGCGCTACGGGATTGCCATTGAACAACACTTGGAGGAAGTCACGACCTATAGCGTGGGCAAAGTTACACTGGGCGACCTTTGCATTGCCTATTACGGCACACAATGCCTCACGTCCGATCACAACGGCGTCAGTGTCTACGGCGGCTCTGCACTACTTGTCACGCGCGGCGGCTTCGAGAATTTGCTGACGCTCGATCTTACACCGGAACTCCGGCAGGCCGTCGCACAAGCCCGGACGTATGACACCGCCGCGTCAGAAGAATTTACCGGACTGATTGCTTCGCGACGCAATTACGATGTGGCCGAAGGCCGCGACTCCCAGGGACGCAGAGTGATGGGCGTGCTCGAACAGTCGTGGCGGATTGGCGGCGCCAGCTCGGCAGAAGTGGCTGCGCTAGAAACATTTCAGGCCGACCCGACACTTCGCGTGGTGCGCACCTCGTGCACGGAGATATACGACGGCGATCATGAACCGCCGGCGGGCGCGCTCGTGCATTTTTGCGGCGACGACGATCGTGTCGGATCCATCATAAAGTATACGCTGATTGAGCCCTATGGCAACGCGAGATGAATCGCTCGACATCACCGTCGATGGGCAAACTATTTCCGGCACGTTGATAACTCCCGTGACACCGGCGCCGGGTTTTCTTTTCGTCCATGGTTGGGGAGGAAGCCAACGCAGTTACTTGGCACGCGCGCGGGAGATTGCGGAGATGGGCTGCGTATGCATGACTTTGGATCTGCGTGGCCACGCGCGCACTGACGAACAACGACAGACGGTATCGCGCGAAGACAATCTCCAGGATATGTTGGCGGCCTACGACATCCTAGCAAAGCACCCTGACGTTGATCCGGCGGCAGTAGGCGTGGTGGGCAGTAGCTACGGCGGATATCTCGCGGCGATTCTGACGACGATGCGCCCCGTTCGCTGGCTCGCGCTGCGCGCTCCCGCTCTGTACGAGGATCATGGCTGGGAGCTGCCCAAACTGCAGCTTCATGAGAAGATGGATCTAAACGCTTATCGGCGCCGTCTCGTCAGCGCGGAAGAGAATCGCGCGCTCGCCGCGTGCGCGGCATTCCGCGGCGATGTGCTTCTTGTCGAGTCCGAAAACGACGATGTGGTTCCACACATGGTGATCGCCAACTACGTCGCGGCCTGCATTCACGCGCGCTCGGTCACGTCTCGAATGATCGAGGGCGCCGAACACGGCCTCTCACAACAGAAGTGGCAGCGTGCCTACGCGGGGATTCTCGCCAAGTGGGTCGCCGAAATGCTCGGCAGTATGAACGGCCGCCCCGCAGATGATACTGGACTCAGCTCTGCTTAGCTGACCTGTGCTTCTTCTCGCAGCCGTCAGGCGTAGGTTACTTCGGGTTGATAAAAGTTCCGAAGACACGTCAGCTCTGACTCGATGTGAGGTGAATTCATCCTATTTTCACGACAACAGTTCAACGTTTGTCTCTTTTCTGGAACATCTATCCTTTTGAGAAAAAACCCGGGGCCATAAGCCGTAACTGGTCCGAAGTACAGAAGGCACGCATCCGAAAGTACGTCTGCTGCTGGACCTGTCACACTATCCCGGGTATTCACGGCGCGAACGGCATCGTCGGACCTCCTCTCGACAACATCGCCAATCGCGCTTACGTTGCCGGTTACCCAAACAGCCCGGAACACCTGATCAATTGGATCCGCCATCCACAGAAAGTTCG
>DATACQ010000708.1:0-5118 GCA_036258955.1 Binatia bacterium | reverse complement strand
CGCATGCAGATGAGATGGGCGGTGTCCGATGATTACGAAGTTTGTGAGGCGTCCGATCGAAATACTGCCCTGGAGGTTTTCCGTCACGATCGGCCGGCTCTCGTTACGTTGGATCTTGGCTTGCCGCCTTCTGCCCACGCTGTGGAAGAGGGGTTTGCGGCCCTCGGCGCGATTCTCGCTATCGATCCGAAGACCAAAGTAGTGGTCATTACAGGGCGAGCCGAACGAGAAAATGGTCGCAACGCTGTTGCTAACGGCGCATACGATTTTTTTTGCAAACCTTTCGACCTTGACGAATTAAAAATCGTCCTGCGTCGAGCTAACTATCTGTCCATCCTTGAAGAGGAGCACCGACATCTTGAGAGGCTCTCCAGAAGTCACGCCTTCGCGGAGATGCTCGGCGCGAGCCGGTCGATGCAGAATGTGTTCGCGATGGTTAGAAAGGTGGCAACGACGGACGCTGCTGTTTTGGTTCTCGGCGAAAGCGGGACGGGAAAAGAATTAGTGGCCAAGGCGATTCATCAGGAAAGCGTCAGAAGCAGGGGTCCATTCATTGCCATTAATTGTGGTGCTATTCCTGAGACCCTCCTCGAGGCCGAGCTCTTTGGGCACGAGAAAGGTGCTTTTACCGGCGCCCATGTACTAAGAAAAGGCCGGATCGAGCTAGCTCAACAGGGAACGTTGTTTCTGGACGAAATCGGAGAACTGCCGCTACCGCTTCAGGTGAAGCTTCTCCGGTTTCTTCAAGAACGCCAAATCGAACGAATTGGCGGACGCCAGCCGATTACAATCGATACACGCGTCGTAACGGCCACCAACCGGGACTTAAAGACTGCTCTCCTAGAGGGTCGGTTTCGCGAGGATCTGTACTTTCGTTTGGCCGTCGTGACGATTCCACTACCTGCGCTCAGAGACAGGGACGAGGACATCCTGCTGTTGGCTAGAATGCTATTAGATCGCTATGCCGCCGGAGCCGCAAAACCGATCAAAGGATTCACGGCAGAGGCTCAGAGAGTTATTCGTTCCCATTCCTGGCCAGGGAATGTTCGTGAACTAGAAAACCGGGTCAAGCGGGCGGTGATTATGTCAGATGGTCCTTGGATCACCCCGCACGACCTAGAGCTTAAGACGATAGGTTTGACCCTTCACGAGGCTCGAGAGCGTCTCGAAAGAGGCTTGGTTGAAGAAGCCTTGGCTAGGCACGCCGGCAATATTACGCAAGTTGCTCGAGATTTGGGTATTAGCCGGCCAACCCTCTATGATTTGATGGTAAAACTCGGTATAAGCCGGCCGTGAACTCTCGGGCTGTGATCGCTCGCTGCGACCGCGTCGGAATTCTTTACAAAGCTCATTTGTTGTTGACCGTTTAAGTCTATGTGATTGCTGCAGATTTTGCGGTGGGTCGCGACCGTTCGCCGCTAGGGGCGAGATCGCAAAACTTTTTTACGATGGCTGCCTAGACCGTTTGATAATGGCATTGTGTTGCGCCCATTGGGTCGGGATTTCCGGCGGTAATTCTGAGATTTATCAACGTGCCATGCTGCATAACAACGCGTCAAATTGACTGGCCTCATGATTGCTTTGCGTTCAGGTGATTCTTCAGGAGGCCAAATGAAAAAAACCAGAAACCTAGCAGTTCCCATACTGGTGTTCTTGTTCGGAGCAGTGTTTGCGGCCGTCCCACGCAACGCGGAGGCGTTAGCTCTACGCCTGAGCGACGGTTTAAACACCGTTGAATCCAGTGGGACGGGATTTGTTTACTATGTGGGCGCGCTAGGCGAGTGGATTATCAACGTAACCACCGGCGTTACCGGAACGTTCGGCGCTCCTGTAATCGACCTCAATTCAATTAATGTTACTTCTGATAACCCAGGGAACCTCTCAATTAGCTTAAGCCAAAACAATTATACTGCTCCGTTAGACGGATCTTTCCTTCTCTCGCTCGGGGGCGTAACCGGCGGCACGACAAGCTTTAGTGCCTATTTGGATACCAACAATACACTGTTCGGGACCTCGTATTTACTCGGCACTTTCGGGCCGTTGAGTGGGGCTTTCTCGGGGCTTTTAAGTTCACCGGCTACGAGCCCAGGTCCCTATTCCTTGACATTAGTGGCTAATATCTCTCATCCGCAAACTTCGTCGGTGTGGTCAATCGTTGGTACGAGTTTTAATTTTGAAGCCAAGCTGCCTGAGCCAGCGTCTATCATCCTTCTCGGGTCGGGTCTCGTTCTGTTAGGCTTAGTGGGGTGGAAAAGAAAAGCCTTGTAGAAGAGAGAACTTATTGCCGATCCGGCCACGTCCGACGTTTTCTGGCCGTGCGGTGCGCCCCGTGGCCTTGTAAATTATAGCCTTACGATGTTCCTCTAAACGATCCGTCTTCCGGAACTCTGTCACTTACGTTCATCCCTATGTCCTGATCTCTACAGCCGTCATGTTTGGGCGCCAGAGGGACCACTCCTACGGCAGCAGAATCGTTTTCAGTCCGATTCGCCGTTGCCGACTTACTGTAATGACCCCCCGGAAGCCGTCAAAGCATGAAGTTCTTGGTCTAGGGTTATGCTGCGCTTAGTGTCACGATTCGGCGAAAAATTTCACAGTCGATCATGTGGCCAATCCGACGCAGCCGCGCCCAATCGTATCTGGCGACTGACGTCCATAGTTGTGGGCGCTTCTTGGATCATAGTCCTTTATTGTTTCTCGACGACAGTAACTGCCGCTGTTGAAGTATGGCAGGATTCGGATACTTTTTCTCACGGATTTCTGGTGGTTCCGCTCGCGATTTATTTAATTTGGCGCCAGCGCGATCAAATCACCAGGCTAATGCCGGTACCGAACTACTGGGGTCTCCCGATTTTTGCACTGCTCGGAATCGTCTGGCTCATCGGTCACCTCGCTTCCGTCATGGTTATCCAGCAGCTAGCCCTCGTTGCGATGCTTCAGTTGCTGGTTTTTACCATAGCTGGTTGGCCCGTCACGCGCGTTCTGCTTTTTCCTTTAGCATTTCTAATTTTCGCCGTACCATTGGGTGAAGAGTTGGTGCGGCCGCTACAAGACTATACCGCGTTTTTTACTGTAAAAGCCTTACAGCTAACTGGAATACCGGTTTACCGCGACGGATGGGTAATCGTTGTTCCATCCGGCGTTTGGGAAGTCGCGGAGGCCTGTGCAGGGGTTCGCTATGTGATCCCTTCGGTAATCCTCGGATGCCTGTTCTCATATCTTGTCTACACTTCGTTGGGGCAACGCCTCGCTTTTATTGCGATCTGCTTCTTCGGCGCGATAATCGCCAACGGTATGCGAGCCTACGGAATAGTTATGCTGGCGCATTTGACAGACAATCGACTCGCCGTTGGTGTCGATCATCTAATCGCCGGCTGGATCTTTTTTGCGCTTGTGATGCTCTTCCTATTTTGGATTGGGCTGCGTTGGCGCGACCGCGAGGTTACAGTTATTAGAGACAAAGCCGTGAAAATTCATGTCGCGTCGCCAAGAGCTGTGATTATGACGGCGGTGATCGCGGTTGCTCTTATAAGCTTTGCACCCATTGCCGCCGACCGGTTGCTGCAACCTAAACCAGTCTTGGCCTCGGCGACGATTTCCGCGCCCAAGGTTGCGCTGCCGTGGCAGCTGGTAAGGCCGTACGATCCTGGCTGGGCGCCTCGGTTTGTCGGAGCCGATACAACATTAATGCTAACCTACATGTCAAGCGATCGACCAGTACATCTCTTTATCGCCCATTATGACGGCAATCAACGACAGGGAGCGGAACTCATCAGTGGGACGAATGCTCTTTTCCCACCGAAAGAATGGGTGCCGATGAGTGCCGGGACAACCCGTGCAAGCGTTGACGGCGACTCTGTATTCGTGCAGAGAAGCGTTGTCAGGTCAAATAATCGAGTGAGGCTTGTCTGGAGTTTATACCGCGTGGCTGGAGAATATACCGGAAATCCGTATTTTGCTAAGGCTTTGGAGATAAAGAGTATTCTGCTGCAGGAGCAAAACATTTCGGCGCTGATTGCGGTCGCAACTGACGTGAGGAATGGAAATATGCGCGAAGCCGACGGAACCCTCCAGGATTTTCTGCGCCACGTTAACTTGCTCGAAGCTCTGGAAACCTCAAAATAAATCCCGTGTTGCAGCCAGCCGGCATCACGCCCCTAGAACAGAGCGACCCATCTAACGAAATTTCGAAATTTACCAGTTGGAGTTTTTTTTATGCTGCGCCCGTGAATGATCGACACAGTGTCCAACTAATAAAAATCCTTTACACGAATATTAGCTTCGGAGGTGAACATGGAAAAACAGAACCAATCAAGAAGGGGAAATATTTTGGTCCTCGTTTGTCTCTTATTAGTTTTCATCGGCCTAATTGCCACCGCTTTCGTGCCAACGATATCCGACACCACTCATGTGCTGTTGCTCGGTGGTGGTCTCTTTCTCGCTGGGGTTTTGGGACGCAGTGCATTCAAACAGGGATGAGTTCAGTGCAGCTGGTTTTCACTGAGTACGACGAGATGTCGGAATCTTTTACGCTCCAGTGACACATCCAAACAGGTTCAACTCATCGAAATTTTTTACGTTGCCAGCTCGTATATAGAAAGCGAGAGGGCGGTGACTTTCATTGTCGAGTTTTCTGACGACTCTGCGGACACGAAGCTCTAAGGCTCTTGCTCACCGATGAAAGCTGAATCGAGAATTCAATAGGTTAAGAATTTCCTTTTACCGGTCCCGGAATTGCTTAACAAACGCAGCCAGGGTGACCGCACCAAAATGGAAGTGGGGCTTAAATGATGAAAATTTTGAAGATTGGCTTCATATTGTCTGCACTTGCAGTGTTAGGCGCGCCAATGACTACTCCAGCGGCGCCGCTATATACTTTTCAAGGGGACTGTGGCGGAACGGCAAACTGTTTCGGCTCCGCTTATAGCCTCATCATCGGCGATGCCAATGATGCACAAAGTACAACCTATACGGCACGATTGATTATAAATACAGCCAATTACAACGGGCGAGGACAGTTCATTGATGCCGTCGATTTCAAAGCCATGAACAACGTTAACTCGTTTGCCCTCACAAATGCGCCGGGAGGAGCTGCAAACTGGTCGAGTGTTTTCAACA
>DATACQ010000707.1:0-5020 GCA_036258955.1 Binatia bacterium | reverse complement strand
ATGGGACAAGTGGCTGGGCGAGTATCTCGCCAATCATCGATGCACGTAACACAGGCTGCTGAAAAAGACTCATATGCTTCGTTGCGCTCGGCCGATTTCACGTCAACGTACACGAAGAGTACGCCTCCGTTCATCGGCCTTCGCGCGCCTCGCCTCTGAATCTTTTTGAGCAGCCTGGAAAAGTGATGGAATCCGAAATTTAAAACCTATGAAATCTGAAATATGAGATTCTGAGCGGAGCGAAGATGAGAGTTGCGGCTGACATCGGCGGTACGTTTACGGACGTGGTGGTTTTCGACGAGAGCAATGCTTCTTTGCAGCTGGCGAAAACGCTTTCGACGCCCGCGGATTTGGCGCGCGGAGTGCGCGACGGTTTGGCCAAAGCAGGAATTCCGCTCGGTGAAGTTGAGTCGCTGATTCACGGCTCCACAATAGTCGTAAATGCTGTTGTGGAACGGCGGGGCGCCAAGACCGCCCTGGTGACGACCAAAGGTTTTCGCGATGTCTATGAGATCGGTCGCATCAATCGCCCCGAGTCATTCAACCCGCGCTTCCGCAAACACCGGCCGCTGGTGCCGCGCGAAATGATCTTTGAAGTGACCGAACGTGTTCTCGCCGACGGTTCAGTGCGGACGCCTTTCAATGAACAGGAAGCGCGCGAGGTTGCGCGCATTTTAAAGGAAGAAGGCGTCGAAGCGGTAGCGGTCTTGTTCCTTCACTCCTATCGCGCGCCGGAGCATGAGCTGCGCATGTGCGAGATTCTACGCGAGACCGATGGAAATTTCTTCATCAGCGCATCGCATGAACTTTCTCGCGAGTACCGCGAGTACGAGCGCACTTCCACCGTGGCGGCCAACGCCTACGTCGGTCCCAAGGTCAGCAAGTATCTCGGCGATCTAGAAAGCGGGCTCAAGAGCGATGGTTTCAACGGCACACTTATGATCATGCAGTCCAATGGCGGTTTGTGCGACGTCAATCTGGCGCGCCGACAGTGCATTCAAATGATGGAGTCTGGTCCCGCAGGCGGTGTGGTTGGTACCATGGCTTACTGCGAAACCTTAGATCTCCAAGCGGCAATTGCGTTTGATATGGGAGGCACCACCGCGAAGGCTTGTGTGATCCGGCGTGGCGAGCCGAGCTTATCACCCGACTATTTCATCGGTGGGTATAACGAAGGGCTGGCGATTCGCATTCCCGTGCTAGATATTGTTGAAGTCGGCACCGGCGGCGGGAGTATTGCCTGGCTAGATGAGGGCGGGGCTCTGCACGTCGGTCCGCGCAGCGCAGGCGCGGAGCCCGGCCCGGTAAGCTACGGCCGAGGCGGGCTGGAGCCCACCGTGACGGATGCCAACGTCATACTCGGCAGACTCGCCCCGGAACGGTTTCTCGGGGGCGAGATGCGTCTGGACAAAGAGGCCGCCGAAGAGTCCTTGCGCGAACGGCTGGCCGGCCTGCTGAATGTGACACTCGAACGCGCAGCTTCCGGTATGCTGCAGGTTGCGACTTCCGCGATGGCGAACGCGGTACGCCACGTAACTTTGGAGCGGGGCCTCGACCCGCGCGACTTTACCTTGGTCGCTTATGGCGGCGGTGGGCCGCTGCATGCAGCATCGGTGGCCAAGGAACTCTCCATCGGCACCGTAATCATTCCTCAAGCGCCCGGGCACTTCTCCGCGCTCGGGATGCTCATGGCCGACTTCCGCCGCGATTATGTGCAGACCCTCTTCAGGCGCTTGGACGATCTCGAAATGGAGGAGCTGGAGCAAGAGTTTCTAGCTCTGGAAGCGGAAGGCCGCGCGGCGTTGGAACGCTCGGGAATAGCTCCCGAACGGATTGCTTTTGAGCGAGCGGCGGATATGCGCTACGTCGGACAGGAACATGCAGTGGCCGTGCGGATGCCCGCTTCGGCGGATGAAAGCGCGCGCAACGAGATCAAGCGCCGCTTCGACGAGGCCCATGACCTGCGTTATAGCCACAGCGCGCCCGAAGAGGCCGCCGATATCGTAAGCGTGCGTGTCTCAGCGATCGGCCGGCTGGCGAAGCCGGCGTTCCCGACGATTCTTGCGGGTGTCACGAGCCCGCCCGCAGACGCCGAGCGCGGTGCGCGCTCAGTTATTTTCGAGGCGCATGGTGCTGTTGATGCGAAGGTATTCGACCGCGCCAAGCTGCGCGCGGGCAACGTCATCCAGGGTCCGGCGGTTATCGAAGAAGTCGCGTCCACGACGATCGTAGAGCCTGGGGATACTGTCACGGTGAACCGCTATGGTCATCTGGTTATGAAGCTCGGAGCGGCATAGTGAATTGCAAATTGCAAAGCGCAAAATGCAAAGTGCAAAATTTTGGTAAAAAATACATGCGACAGGACTCAGCTCTCACCGAGAAAGCGGCTTTCCTGAATTTGACTTTTGCATTCTGCAATTTTCATTTTGCAATCAAAAGGCTGAGCGTAGGCAAGACATGAATCAAGCAGCCGACAGATGCGGGGTTGACGCCTTCACGACGGAAGTGATTCGTAGTTCGCTGGTGGCGATCACCTCCGAGATGAAAACCAACCTCATGCGCACCGCCTACCACACCATCATCTACGAGGCAGAGGACTTTACCGTCGGGTTATTCGATTCCGACGGCAATACGATTTCCATCGGACTCGGACTGCCGATGTTTATTCGCGGCCTGTCGGACGCGATCAAGGCGAAGATTGCGCACTGGGGCAAGGAGAACATTGAGCCGGGCGATATTCTATTGACCAACGATAGCTATATTATGGGCAGCCATTTGAACCACATGATTTTCACTTTGCCCGTTTTCAACGAAGGTGAATTGGTCGCCTTCTCCTCATCGATGGCGCACTGGCAGGACATCGGCGGGCAGCTTGGCGGTGTTACCCGAGACATCTTTTCCGAAGGTCTACAGATGCCGTTCGTGAAAAGCTTTCGAGGGGGCAAAGAAAATCCTGAAATCACATCGATCATCAAAGCCAACGTGCGCGTGCCCGAGCGCGCCATGGGCGATATGCGCGCACAATTGGCGTCGATTCGCACAGGCGAGCGGCGCCTGATGCAACTGCTTAGGCGCTACGGCAATCAGGCGTTCGAAGAGAGCATTCGGTCGGTGTACGAGCAGAGTGAGAAACTTGCGCGCGCCGCGGTGCGCCAAATTCCCGACGGGGTTTACGAGGCCGAGTCGTTCATGGACGATGACGGCGTGAGCCACCTGAAACATATTCCGATCAGGGTTCGGGTCGAAGTCAAAGACGATGAGATGACCGTCGATCTCAGCGGCGTCAGCGCGCAGGTCGCCGGCTACTATAATTCCGGCGCTACCGCCGGACGCTCTGCGGCCGAGGTCGTCTTTAAATGCATCACCACGCCGCTTCTTCTGCCCATCAATGAAGGATCTTTCCGGCCGCTAAAAATCGTTTTACCGCCCGGACGAGTGGTGAGCGCCACCAAACCGGCGGCGGTCCGCGTCTGGATGACCGTTCCCATGACGGTCAGCGATACAATTTTTCGAGCGCTGGCGCCGGCATGCCCCGATCGCACCATCGCCGGCCATTATGCGGATCTCTGCACGGTCAATCCGCATGGCTTTAACGCCGACACCGGCCGTTTCTTCTGGTCCCATATCGGCCATCCGGGCGGCGGCTGGGGCGCCAAACACGACGAAGACGGCATGAGCGCTACAGTTTGCTTGAACGACGGTGACACTCACAATTCACCGGTTGAAGCGACCGAGGCGAAAAATCCGATCATCATTGAGCAGCGGGCGCTAAGGGTTGACTCGGCTGGCGCCGGGAAGTTTCGCGGCGGCCTGGGCGTAACCCAGGAGCTGCGCATGCGCAGGCCGGCAACGATCCATGCGCACGTCGAGCGGACGATTTGTGCGCCTTGGGGTTTGCATGGTGGAAAAGAGGCGCTGGCCAATCGCATCTTCATCGTGCGGCGGGACGGAAAAGTCGAAAAGTTTGCCACCGGAAAAATCCATCCCACTGAGATCGATGCGGGCGACGGCTTTGTCATCGATACCGCCGGGGGCGGTGGGTTTTGGGACCCGTTCGCGCGCGACCCAGAGCGCGTGTTCGCCGACGTGCGCTCCGGCTATGTAACGCTGGAGGCCGCGCAACGCGACTACGGCGTGGTCATTCATCAGAACGGCCGCCGTTTCGAGCTCGACGTCAAAGCGACCGTCCAACTGCGCCAATCCCATCAGACGAGAAACCAAGCATAGATTCCACGACGAAGCGCCCTAGAGCGGCAGAGCCGCAACCAAAAAATCGGAGTGCCTCTCGCCAAGGCGCAGAGGCGCCAAGGTTCTGAGAAACAAAGAGGATCTTTCTTTGCGAGCTTAGCGTCTTTGCGGGACAAATTCTTTTCTGCCGGCCGTGCCAGACTGCGAAGCTGTGTCAGATTAGGGGGTCGGGAGTCCTCACTCAAAGACTCCCGACCCTTCGATTCTCCGCTAACCGCAAAGCCGCAAAGGTAGAAACAAACAGTCCAAAAACTTGGCTCCTGGCGACTTGGCGCGAGAAACTTCTCCGGAAGAGTTGAGGGCGAAGAATTTGCGCAGGTTGTGAAAATTTTCAAGCCCGAAGTAGCACACTCTTATGCAGTAACGGCTCGACCATTTCAGATGCGAGAGGGGAGGTGAGGGCGGCCTAAATCCCGGCGAGCAAGTTTGCTGACATGTGTATCAAATCGACTACAGTCCACCCGCTCATTCCATAAATCTTTTCGTCAAAAATTCGCTGACTTAGATCTAGACGAACACAAGCGGCTTGTGGCATTGTTCGTGCTCTCAGCATCGTAGAAAAATGTCGCTACCTCTTCCGTATCGCTCACTCAAGCCTAGACCTGTTTCGCCCCGCCGTGCTGGCGCGGCTAGTTTGAGTAGCCGACTAGCAACAATTTGGAACTTAGATTTCGGATTGTGGATTGCGAGGCCGCAAAAACAGAGGATTGTTTGTTTTGCAATATTCGCTTCTCTCTTTGCATTCGCCGCGCCAGCGGAAGCCCAGCACGCC
>DATACQ010000706.1:0-5101 GCA_036258955.1 Binatia bacterium | reverse complement strand
ACAATCTCGCAACCCGCCGCTTCCAGGTCCCAGATCTGCTGTACAGTTGCGGGCACGTCGCGGGTGTCCGTCTTGGTCATCGATTGTACGGTGACCGGCGCGTCCCCGCCGATTTTGAGGTTGCCGAGCTGAATCTGTCTCGTTTTGCGACGTTGGATCACAAAGTTACTATAGAGAAGCACCCTGGGCGGGTCAAACAACGGACCGCATCGGTGGAGGCGGCGGTCAGTTCAAGTGTTCAAAAGTTCAATGTGTTGGGCGGATTCAGAATCCCTTGAACCTTGAACGTTTGAACCCTTGAGCAGCCAATAGATCTCTACTTGGCCTCCTTGGCAGCCGATTTAGCTGCGGTGGCTCCATCGGGTTCTTCTTTCTTCCTGCGATCGCCCTCTGGAATGATCAGTAAACGGCGATAAGAACCCTGGCCAAGGCTCCGGGTCGTCACCCACGGGTCATCTTGCAGAGCGGCGTGAACGATGCGGCGGTCCGCGGCGCTCAGCGCATCCACGGTGACAGTCTTGCGTTGGCGCTTGGCTTTTTCACCCATGCGCAACGCGAGGTCTTGTAGCGATCGGCGCCGCCGTTCGCGGTAATTCTCGACGTCCACAACGATATGCGCACCCTCGCCGCCCGGACGTTCACCGGCGATCCGGATAACAAGATACTCGAGCGCTTCCAAAGTCTGGCCTTTTCGCCCAATCAACAGCGCATTGTTCTCGGATCGCACATCAAGAATAATTTCATCGCTTGTTTCGCCAGCCTTTGCCTCAACCGTCGCCCGGATCTCCATCAATCTGAGAATTTCCGCCAAAGCCCCTTTGGCCTTTTCGGCCGTAGACGCGATCTCTGCCGCCGAGATGGCGGCAGGGCGCGGCTCGGGTCTTTCTTGCTGCGCCGCTGGAACGGAGGCTGATTGTCTGAGGGTGGCGCGAATCTTCGCTTTCTGCGCGCCAAAGCCGAAGATGCCTTTGCGCCCTTCGGAAAGTATGTCCACCGTGACCTTGTCGCGATCCACGCCGAGAGACTTCAAAGCGTTGTCTATTGCGTCGTCAAGGGTGTCCCCCTCAACTTCCACGAAAGCCATAAACTCAACCTTTCTCCCGCGGCTACTCTTGACGATTGATCCAGTACTGCTGAGCGATGGAGAGAATATTATTCACCAGCCAGTATATCGTTAACCCCGCGGGAAACGTTACAAACATAAAGGTGAAAATGAGCGGCATCATCAACATGAGCTTTCTCTGGTTGGGATCGCCCGCGCTGGGCGTCATCCACTGCTGGATAAACATGCTGGCACCCATCAGGATCGTCAGAACCGGGATGCCGAAGTCCCAGCCTGCGACGCTAATGGGCAGCGATTTCCAATCAGGTTGTGAAAGATCCTGAATCCATAGAAAGGAGGCGTGGCGCAGCTCGATGGGAGTGCTGAGCGCGTTATAAAGCCCGATGAAAACGGGGAACTGCAATGCCATCGGCAGGCAGCCACCTAGAGGGTTGACACCGTTGCGCCGATAAAGCTCCATGATCTCGCGATTGAGCTTTTCCTTATCGTCCTTGTAACGCTCCTTAAGCTTCTCCATTTGCGGTCCCAGCTTCTGCATCTGTTTCATCGATACAAAGCTCTTGTGAGTCAGCGGAGCCATAAGGATTTTAATCACAACCGTCAATAGTATGATGTCGATGCCATAACTTGCTGTGAAGCGATGAAAAAAATGTAGCACGTAAAGAAATGGGATGGCTATGAAGGCGAAGTAACCGAAGTCGATGGAGCGCTCGATTCCTCGACCAGCGGCCTCGAGGATAGAAATCTCCTTCGGACCGGCAAACAGCGTATACCGTTGCGGCCCATTTCCAGCCAGCGGCCGCAAGCTCGCGATGAGAGCGGTTCCGGTATTTGTCAGCGAAAGTTTGTGCTGAGGGCTGCTGTCGGGCAATGCAGCCAGGAAGAAATAGGTGTAACCAAATCCTGCCCAGGATACGTCACCCGTAAATTCGATGATTTTGTTAGGCTCGACCGATGCTTCGCGTTTAATCTTGTTGTCGACCAAAGCGATGAGTCCCTCAAATGGCGCGCTTGGATTGGGGGCGGTGTGATCACTTCTCTCGCTAAGGAGAATTTCCGGAGTGACGGCGCCGCCGGTGGGTGCTTTAACAGCCGCTTCCAGTTGGATGAGATAGCCGGCCCCGGAAAACGTGAAGGATTTGGACACCAGTGATCCATCTGGCGCTTGGGCATGAAACGAAAGTGTTCCCTTAGCCTGGCCGGTCAGTTTCAAGTCGCCGCCGGTAACGTTGTAGACCAAATCGCCATCGTCCTGCGGAGCGTTTGCTTGCCAGCGCATGCCCAAAGGCAATGGTACGCCCGCGCCGGCATGGACGAGTTCATACGGCGGGCTCTGCGGGTCGGTGTCTGTGCGATAATTTTTAAATTGATAGCTCTTAAGGCGCGCCCCCTGAGTTGTGAACACGGCAACGTAATCGTCAGTCTCAACTTGTATTTCCTTGGCCGCCTGTGTAACGACTGAGGGCGCGGGAGCGGGCGAACTCACGGCAGGAGCAGGGGCCTGTTCCGCCGGGGGACTTTGTGGCGCCTGTTGTTGCGCCGGCGGCTGGGGCTCAGGTGGCGGCGGATAATAGCGCGAGATCCATTCTTGCCAGGCAACCAAAATGAGCAAGGACAACAAAATAGCTAAAAACGCGCGCTTTTCCATTGATGAACACTATTTAGCTAAATGACGGGATCGTAACCGCCCGGGTGAGCGGGCCGGCAGCGCGCCACCCGGCAAAGTCCAAGCCACCCGCCACGCAACAACCCATATTTTTGAATCGCGTCGGAGAAGTAAATTGAACAGCTGGGATAGAAGCGGCAAGCCGGGGGCAAAAATGGCGAAACTGCTCTATGATATGCCCGAAACAAGAATATTATGACGTTACGCACGGGCAGCCACTACTTTCACTGGCCACGACCTTCGATCAAGCTCTTGCTCATTTCCGCCACAATACGGTCGTAAGACACTCCCGATGCGCTTTTTCTGGCAATCACGAGAATGTCTTCACCGAGGCGCAACTTGTGACGCCGGCGGCGGAAGAACTCGCGGACGCAGCGCTTGATACGATTTCGCACCACGGCGTTACCGACTTTGCTGCTGACGGTAATGCCCAGTCTGCTTTCGCCACGTTCGTTTTTGCCGGTGACGATTACGAAATGGGCGGAGTGGATCTTCCTGCCGGTGTGCGAGAGCCTCAGGAATTCAGGGCGTTTTCTCAGGCGGGCCGATTTCGGGAATTTCTCTCTACCCCCAGACATTCACCCGCTCTTACCGACGCGCGCGTTTCGGCGGCACCGAAACCGTCAGGCTTTTTCGTCCCTTTGCGCGGCGCCGTTTTAATACTTTACGGCCCCCGGGGGTCTCCATGCGGGTGAGAAATCCATGGGTCCTCTTTCTTCGAACGTTGCTCGGCTGATAGGTTCTTTTCATCTCGATAACTCCGGTGACGGAGAAGCCGCCAAAACTTTATTTCAAGCACAGTGATCCAGCATTGTCAATTTACCAGTTTTCAGCCTTGAGCGAGCGCAGCAATAAGTCGCGTACCGCGTCGGCAGCTTTCTTGTTTCCATACAGCACGTGAAACATCTGCTCGACAATTGGCATCTCCACCTGAAGGCGCCGGGACAACCAAAACACCGAGCGCGTATTGCGAACGCCTTCCGCGACTGTCTTGGTCCCTGCGACGATTTGTTGCAGGCTCTGTCCTTGCGCAATGGCGAGGCCGACTTGCCGATTTCGGCTCAGGTCCCCCGAGCAAGTCAGAACCATATCTCCGAGCCCCGGCAGTCCGGCGAGAGTCAGTGGATCAGCGCCCATCCGTGTGGCAAGCCGGGTCATCTCCGCCAGCCCGCGAGTGATCAAGGCGGCACGGGCATTTTGGCCAAGCCCTAACCCATCGCTGATCCCCGCGGCGATGGCAATGATATTTTTTACCACCCCGCCCATTTGGACGCCTATAACGTCGCGCGATGTGTATACGCGAAAGTTGGGCGTCCGCAGAGTCTCTTGCACCAACTTCGCTACTGTGTCCTCGTGGCAAGCTACGGTCACGGCGGCGGGTAACCCACGCGCGACCTCTAACGCGAACGTCGGCCCGGAAAGAAACGCGTGCGGTCGCGATGCGCCGAAAATATCGTCTAGAACCTCACCCATCGTCTTGAGGCTTTCTTCTTCTAACCCTTTGGTGGCGCAAACAATGCGGCAATCGGCGCCGCAATGCGAAGCTGCCTGAGCCATGACCTCCCGCACTGCGTGGGATGGAACGGCGCAAATAATCAGAGAGCGGCCGGCAACAGCTTCTGCGAGGGAGCGGGTGATGCTCACGGTCACAGGCAACACGATGCCGGGCAGGTAAGCCGAACTCGCCCTTGTACGTTGGAGTTCTTGAAAGCTGTCCTGACCGTGACACCAAAGGATCGGCTCTTCGCCCTTTTCGGCCAGCACTGTCGCCAAAGCGATACCCCAGCCCCCTGCCCCGATAACGCCGATGGTCTTATTCATCCCGGATTCCGCAGTTGAACCTAGCTAGCGCGAGAGCGAGGGGCGAGCCTGAAGTAGCGAAGACACCCAAGCATGCAGTTTCAAAGTCATTTCGCTCTTCCGCTATCGATGATTTATAAATTTCTGAGGAGAGCACACGCACTTTTGATCGACGTCCCGCCAGAGGCAGAGTCTATTGGCTGCGCACGTAAGGTTTGCTCCTCGCCTCTGCATCAGGCCCAACTGTGGAATTCCGGGTTCATGGCCGTAGTCATTCTCCGGCTGGATTAACAGCTTCGCGCGAAGGCGCACACACAGCACCAGCACAAGCAAGAAAACCGCAGTCGAAAACCAATTCGGCCCCGCGCGGTTAGGCGGAAGGCGTCAGTTCCTCTCGGCCGACTCCACCATTCTCTTCGCCGTCCCCATTATCTTCTTCTTTCTCTGCAAGACGCGCCAGTGAGACAACCCGCTCGCCCTCTTCGACATCAATGAGATGCACGCCTTGAGTGTTGCGCCCAATGACGCGAATGTCCTTGACCCGCAGCCGAATAATTTTGCCCTTGTTGGTG
>DATACQ010000705.1:0-2484 GCA_036258955.1 Binatia bacterium | reverse complement strand
GTCGCCGCCTTGTGCGTATTAGCGCTAATGGGCATTTCTTCTCTGAGTTGCCTTACTCTATGTGGTCGCCGTTCGCCTCAAGGTACTGCACTATTGGCCGCGACCGAAGAGGCTTGCTCTCGGACGGCGGCACGCACAGTGCCGGCCATTTTCATCATCGGTGGGCGAGCGTAAGCTTATGAACACTTCGTGGTCAGACCTAATGACCCAAAAAATTTCCGTTACTGAGACGCTGCAAGTTGCGGGAAAAATTTGCATCGTGCGAGAAGTCTCGAACATTGTAGGATAGAAGGAGGAAGACATATGGCCGCGGAATTCATTGACATACTGAACCTGTCGGAGCTCGATATCGGCCACAGCAAGAAGGTGCTTTTTTCATCCGATCAATTTCACACCTGGATCCATGGTGACTATCCGGGGACCAAAGGGCCGATGCACAAGCACACTGCCGACCAGCAGTTCTACTGCATTAAAGGCGAGTGCACGTTTCACTTTCCCGACGCGCCGTCCCGAGCGCTCACACCCGGCATGCTGGTAACCATTCCGGCAGGCCAACTGTATCAGCTCGACAACACCGGCAACGAGTACATGCTGCTGCTCGGCGCGCGCGCCGAACCGGCGGGCAATCCACGGTTCAGCACCACTGATAAAGTGGTGGGTCACGGCGATTTCGCAAAAAAGAATTTGGACAACATTAGAGCGCCGGAAGACAAGAAAGCGAAAGCGCGCGCTGAGGGATAGCCGGCGCAAGGAGGGTTACCGTGAACAAGACACTGCCCGCCTTCGAAACTTTTATTCGCCGCCTGCGCAGCGCATGGGCGCAATTGCCGGACACGGAGGCACGCATGAGACGAGGCGCCGAGCTCTTGCAAGATCTCGTGAGTGACCCAAGCGTGCGCCAGGCGGCGGGGAATTGGCCTTCCACGGAAGGAAGAAAAAACTTACTTTTCTACGAGGATCCGGACTACGGCTTTGCAATTAATGGAGTGGTTCGCACAGCCCGACGGAAAGGCAGCATTCACGACCACGCTCATGCCTGGACCGCTTACGGCGTGCTTGACGGCACGGAGAGACTCGAACGCTTCCGCCGCCTCGATAATAAAATGATCGACGGATACGCGAAATTGGAACTTGAAAGCGCCACTGAGGGAAAGCCCGGGACCGTGGATCTGGTGCCGCCGTTCGAGGCGCACGCCGAACAAGGCGGCCCGATGCGTTCGGTGGCGATCATTCTCCGCTCTGAGCGCGTTGCCGGCAAAGTACTGCAGGGCAGCTATGACAAGGAGAGCAACACAGTGCGGCTCATCGAAGGTCCGGAAAATATCCCGTACGAGATCACCGGCTGAGGTTAACCCGAGGATGAGATCTCACCACGAAGGGGCGCGAAGGACACGAATTTCTAGCAAGCGTCGGGAGTCCTGGATTAAAGACTCCCGACCCCTTATCTGTACATGCCGCGCGCCTACACGTGCTTCAAAGCGGTGGCGAGATCGTCAATGAGATCTTCGCTGTCCTCGATGCCCACCGCATAGCGAATCAAGTTGTCTTTGATGCCGACCATCAGACGCTCTTCCGTAGACAACTCATAAAAACTCATGAGCGCCGGTTGTTCGATCAAGCTCTCCACGCCTCCGAGCGAAGGGGCAATTTGCGGAATCCGACACGCATCCACAACTCGGGAAGTTGCCTCTAGATCGCCGGCTATCTCAAAGGAAATTACTCCGCCAAAGCCGCGCATCTGCCGGCGCGCGACCTCGTAATCCGGATGCGAGGGCAATCCGGCGTAGTGCACCGCGTTGACTTTGGGATGTTTCCCGAGAAACTCCGCCAACGCCTGCGCATTGGCGTTTTGCCGCGCGATCCGCAGCGCAAAGGTCTTGAGACCGCGAGCAAGTAAATAGGCCGCGAGCGGGTCGATAATGGCGCCGGTAACCGCTTGCAACGAGCGAATGCCATCGATCAGCTCAGTGGAACCAAGCACGGCGCCTGCGAGCAGATCGTTATGGCCGCCGAGATACTTGGTCGCCGAATGCAGCACGAGATCGATGCCGAACTCCAGCGGCCGCTGATTGAAGGGCGTCGCAAACGTCGCATCGATCAACGTCTTGACCCGATGTTTCGTGCCGATGCCGGCAAAGCGTTCCATATTGACGATCTTGTTGTAAGGATTGGTCGGCGACTCGCTGACGAGCACGCGGGTGGTAGGGCGAATTGCGTCTTCGATGGCGTCATAGTCGCCGGCGGGCACGACTGAGACTTCGATGCCGTAACGATGCAAGGTCTGAGTAAGGAACTGCCGCGTGCGCCGGTAGGAGTCGTCGGTGACGACAACATGGGAGCCATGACCCAACACGGCGTATAGCGTTGTCGTAACCGCTGCCATACCGCTCGAGAAGAGCAAGCATGCCTCAGCCGCCTCCAAAGCGGCGACTTTTTGCTCCGCAACGCGCTGGGTCGGATTGCCGTAGCGGCCGTACTCTTCGC
>DATACQ010000704.1:0-6190 GCA_036258955.1 Binatia bacterium | reverse complement strand
ACTGAAAAGACGAAAATTCTTGCCCGGCAAATTGAGCTTCATCACGTCCCGAAGAAATCGTCCCATGACGCGGGTGGCTTCGGCAGTCACGTCTCCCGGGCTCGTTAGTTCGACCGCATAATCACGAAAGTCCGGCAACCGGAGGTCTTTGAGCAAAACACCGCCATTGGCGTGCGGGTTGGCGCTCATGCGACGCTCACCTTTGGGCGGAAGCTCGGCCAACTCAGCCCGGAGCCGGCCGTTCGTGTCGAATAGCTCTTCCGGCTTGTAGCTCTTCATCCATTTTTCAAGCAGCTTTACGTGAGCTGGGTTTTTATGCATCTCACCCATAGGTACCTGGTGAGAGCGCCAATAGTCTTCCGTGCGCTTGCCATCGATCTCCGGGGGGCAAGTCCACCCCTTCGGGCTGCGCAAGACGATCATGGGCCAGCGCGGTCGCTCTGCTCCGTCCTTACCGCTTCTTGTATCGTTTTGAATTCGCTTGATCTCTTCAATGACGCGGTCGAGGGTGGCCGCCATGAGCTGGTGCATCTTGTCCGGCTCGTGGCCCTCGACGAAGTACGGTGTGTAGCCGTACCCGCGAAACAGTTGATCGAGTTCTTCATGGCTGATGCGCGCCAGCACGCAAGGATTGGCGATCTTGTAACCGTTGAGGTGCAGGATCGGCAACACCGCGCCATCCCTGGCCGGGTTCAAGAACTTGTTCGAATGCCAACTTGTGGCCAACGCGCCGGTTTCGGCTTCGCCGTCGCCGATCACACACGCAACGATCAGATCGGGATTGTCGAATGCCGCGCCAAAGGCGTGAGACAGAGAGTAGCCCAACTCACCGCCTTCGTTGATTGAGCCTGGAGTTTCCGGCGCGACATGGCTTGGGATGCCGCCGGGAAACGAGAACTGCTTGAAGAGCTGTTTCATCCCCTCTTCATCGAGCGAAATGTTCGGGTAAATTTCGCTGTACGTTCCTTCCAGATAGGCGTTGGCCACTAAAGCGGGTCCGCCATGGCCCGGGCCGGTGATATAAATCATGTCGAGATTGCGCGCCTTGATGACACGGTTTAGATGGACGTAAATAAAACTCAGGCCCGGTGTTGTTCCCCAGTGCCCGAGCAGTCTCGGCTTGATGTGCTCTTTCTTGAGCGGTTTCTTGAGCAGCGGATTATCGTAAAGGTAAATCTGGCCGACGGACAGGTAGTTTGCCGCGCGCCAGTAGGCATCCAACAGCTTCAAGTCTTCCTGGGATAGTGCTTCCGGCATGATGTTCCCTCCTGGTTTCAACTTAAACGAACACAACCACACGCTCAGTCTCGTTGCAGGCGATCGGATAATAGCAATGGCGCAGCCTCGCTACGATACGAGCGAAGCGTTCCACCTCTTCACCGCGGGGATCTCGTGATAGTAACTCAGAATGTTCAGGGTCGCGGTATCGAGAAGAAAATGACATCCGGCGGCGGCTGGAAACCCTAGCCAGCGAGCGGCAAACACTCTGAAAATATGACCGTGCGCAAACAGGACGACATCGCCTTCTGCCGCGCGGACCCGCGCAATCGCGCGATCGACCCGCGCGCCAATTTGTTCAGGGCTTTCGCCGCCGGGGCAGCCGTCGCGAAAAAGCATCCAGCCGGGCGCCTGTGTTCGGATCTGCTTGGTAGTCAGCCCTTCGTATGCGCCGTAGTTCCATTCCCTCAGATCACGATCGACTTCTGCCCGTCCTCCGAAACCGGCCAATTCGGAAGTCTTTCGAGCGCGCTGAAGAGGGCTGGTCAGAACCAGCGCAAAGGTCTCCTTGGACAGTACCGGTTGCAATAGTTTGGCCAGTCGTCGGCCATTCTCGGTGAGCGGAATATCGGTGACTCCGGTGTGCTGCCCGGTTAGACTCCACTCTGTTTCACCATGCCGGATGAGATAGATTTGCTGGGGCTGCATACTCGGCTCACCTTTGCGTTCGACGCGGTAGGATTAAAGTCACATAACTGGCGCGCATACGCCCGCCGTTTACGTGGAAGGCCCTCTCAGTGACCAAGACTAGCGGCAAAGTCCAGTTCGGGACCAATGGGAACGATGCCGTTGGGGTTGATCGTTTTGTGGCTGGTATAATAGTGCTTTCGGATATGATCGAAGTTTACGGTTTCCGCGACGCGCGGTACTTGGAAGAGGTCGCGGGCATAGCGCGTGAGATTGGGATAATCGACCAGCCGGCGCAGATTGCATTTGAAGTGGCCGACGTAGACAGCATCGAAACGAATGAGTGTGGTGAAGAGACGCCAATCAGTCTCGAGTGGCCGATCGCCGAATAGATAACGGGATGTTGCGAGCCGCCGGTCGAGCTCATCCAGCATCGCGAAGACCGCGAAGGCGGCTTCCTCGTACGCCTCCTGTGTGGTCGCGAATCCGGCCTGGTATACACCATTGTTCACAGCGCGATAAATGCGCTCGTTAAGCGCATTGATATCGCTCCGTAACCGAGGCGGATAGTAGTCGCCCGGCCGCGCGCCGGCGTTGTCAAACGCATTATTAAAGATTCGCATAATGTCGGCGGATTCGTTGTTGACGATCCGGCTCCGCGCTCTGTCCCAAAGAACAGGCGTGGTAGCACGACCTGACGCTTTAGAATCATCGGCGAGATAGACCTGGTACAGATAGTTCGCGCCAAGAACCGGATCCGGAGCGACTCCCGGGCCCGGCTCGAAACTCCAACCGTGATCGCCCATGTGCCAGTGCGTCACCGAGACCGAGATCGCCGTCTCAAGCCCTTTCAATGCGCGCATGATCAAAGTGCGGTGCGCCCACGGACACGCAAAGGACACGTAAAGATGATATCGTCCGGGCTCGGCAGCAAAGCCGCCTGCGCCGGTGGGCCCCGGCGCACCGTCCGGAGTGATCCAATTGCGATATCGCGATTCCCAACGGATGAACCGGCCACCGGAGGTTTTAGTGTCATACCATTCGTTTTTCCACACGCCATTGACCAGTATGCCCATCGGGACTAGCTCTCCTTGAAAAGTAAGGCCGTCCGAACTCGAAGGAATCGCTTTTGGCCTATATCGTTCAGCCTTTTAGATCCCATCTTCGTTCAGCGTATAACCAAAAACCCCCCAATCAAGTGACGACCTTGCCCGAGGAAGTCAGCACCGCTTCGGCGGTTGCTTGGGGTTTTCCGCTCTCGTAGTCTAACCGGATTGTTCACGAAATTTCGTCCGAGGGACAAGCTCTCCTTGTCTGTCTCTCGTCGTGCTTGGGGATGCTCACAGCCATCGACGATACGCAAATCGCGGCGAAGATGAACCAGTCGGCGCCCCTGTGCACTCCAATGGCCGCTCTCTTCAAAGCGTCTCGCTCCGACTGAACACGCTGTGGCAAGTTTACTCGAGCATGAATAATCGGCGTCGGAACTCACACGCATCAAAAGAGTTTCTCCACGCGAAGACCCAGAAGCCGGAAGGCTTTGTTGCGCGGATTTTCACGCTGATCAAAAAACGGCAGAAGCAACGACAAGGCTACTTGTTTTAGTGCCAAAAGGGCATTGGCGCTATCATCCAGTCGAATGCCGTTTTTGACAGTGCGCGAGCGATTGCTCGTTTGAAAATCAGAGAAACGCACGGTTAAGGTTACCGTGTGAAATCCGGAGAATTCCTTGCTGCGCAGTTTATCGAGAATTCGCGCCGCCATTGCATCGAGGCGCTCGGTGACCGCCGACGGACTACGGGTATCTTGTTCGAACGTTTCCTGTTCGCCCAAGGATTTTCGTGTCCATTCGTTGGACACCTCGGAGTCGTCGATGCCGCGCGCTTTCTCGAACAGCCTCTGTCCCCATCTGCCGAACCAATCGATCAATGTTGGTTCGGAAATCCCACGCAATTCTTGGATGTTTATGATCATTCGGCGACGCAGAAAGTCTTCGGTTTTGGGCCCGATTCCGGGAATCACGCGAACGGGTAGAGGGTCAAGAAACGCTGCAACGTTTTCCGGCTCGATGAGAGTCATACCGTCGGGTTTCTGATGGCCGGAAGCAATCTTGGCGATGAGCTTATTCGGGGCGATGCCAACCGAGCAACCGAGTCCCTCGTGTTCATGAATTTTCGCCTTCAGCCTCAACATATGCTCGCGCGCCGCCGTAAAGTTCCCGAGGGATGAGAGTTCCAGATAGGCTTCATCGATGCTGGCTTCCTCGAAAGCGTCCGCGCTTTGCTGTAGCACCCCCATGATGCGTGCCGACACTTCCCTATATAGGTGAAAGTTGGGTTGGATGAAAACCGTGGCAGGTTCGCCTCTTTTGCGCGCCGCTTCTGCCAGCTGCCATGCGCGCGAGATCGGCAGCGCTGAGCGGATGCCGAATTTTCTCGCCATATAGTTGGCTGTTGTGATCACGCCTCTCCCTTTGCCTTGCTTAGGATCGGCGCCGACGGCGACGGGCAATCCGCGGAGAGAAGGATTGTAGCGCTCTTCGACGGCGGCGTAGAAAGCATCCATGTCGACGTGCACGATGATGCGCATGCTTGTGATTGTTTCACGCCTCTCAGCGTTTTACGACGCGCAGGACTCAGCAGAATGGTACAGCGCGGCCGCAACCAGGACGAGGATGGGCCCGATTTCTTCGCACCCGCCCGTGAAGTCCCAAATGCTGTTATGCAAGGAGATGATAGCCGCAGGGGAAAGACAAAAAAAAGGAGGAGATTATCTCCTCCTTTTTGCTCTGCTGTTGCTGTTTGCATCCGACGTCATGCGACGTCAGCCATGTCTTCACAAATTTGCTGCATTGCGATTATTTCGCCGGTGCTCTCGTCAATAACGCTTTCGGTGAAGCAGTAGCCGGACCGCAGCGGCTCGCCCAATTCTTCTGGGACCTGAGCAAGTGACTCTTCCGATCCCCACTCCTCTTGGTGCCGGTCGGTGATCGGTTGTTCCCGCTTTTGTTCTCGGGACATGTCGAACCTGCTTTGGTCGTGATAAGCTAATTCATCGCCTGCCATACTGATCATTGGACTTGCTGAAAGCGCTGCCGCAGCGAATAATGTTGAAAGATATTTTTGAAAGCTCATGATCAATCCTCCTCAACTAAATGACTGTGTTATTCGCCTCGCAAGGTACTACGGGAATTTTAGGCTGCCGTCCGTTGGCCTGCCGCTCTAGCGCCATCCTGCGCACTGCTCTTCGAAGAGGCGACAGCCATACGCCAGAAATCACGTGTCATAAGGCCTCCTTTTCTGTGGGATCTGGCGGATAATGTCGCAACGGGTGTGCCACTCCGATCAGAGTCTAAGCTAGTGGAAACACGAGGCTTTTTAGCGGCTTAGATCAGACAAGGTGTTTGTTCGCTCAGCGGTTCGTAAGCCGTTGATTTGAGGCAAGGGCCGCTGGCGGATTTACTGAATTCGGTACAGCAACCGTCTCAACATTATCGTGGGTGAGACCGGCCGATGCGTTCAGCCGTTTCGGTCCAGAGATTCGCAGCAATATCGGGCGCGCAGATCAATAAACGTGAGCGCAGACGCGATTCAGCGGATGTGTGCGCCGCTCGATGCCCGGACATAGCCCATCGCGTTGATGTTGTCACGTCGCAACGCGACGACCGACCTCATCCAATCGGACTGGCCGCTGAGCCAAGCTTCAGCGGCCTCGAGAAAGTTAGACGCGGATTCATAGTTCGCCAAATGATAATGAGTCTGCGCGAGGTAGTAGTACACGTACGGAAGATAGTTGCGCACACCCAGAGATATTGCTGTTTCCAGATTATTCACGGCTCGTTGATATCGCCGTGATTCAATTTCTCTTCTTCCGCGTTCCGCGAAGCGAAGAGCGGCTGCCAGCCTGGATGGTGTCCGCGAAGTGATCTCGGCTGCAAATGAATCGGTCGGCAGCAGCAGGACCGGGAGAGAGGGGGCAACCGTCGATTTTTGCCGCAGCCCGGGAAGCGCAGCGAGTTCTGCGGAGTTGGCACTTTTGCCTTTGGCTGCTGCGCGCTGTTTGGCGAAGAGGTTGTCCAACAGAGCGTTATCAAAAACGCGCACTTGGCGGGAGTCGGCGTGTGGAAGCTGAGGAATGGCGAAATTGGATGGAGGAACAGATTCAACCTGCTTAGCAAGTTCCTGGGCGGAAGAGACAGTGACCCGACACACGTTCTGCATCATGAACGCGCCTAACAGGATCCAAGTCGCCGTGAGGCACCCTTCCATGCCGCCCCTGGTTGCCA
>DATACQ010000703.1:0-3074 GCA_036258955.1 Binatia bacterium | reverse complement strand
GACCCAAGACGTGCTCGAGAAATCTATCACTGGCCTCTTTGTCGTCACAATTTAAGGTGCCGTGGGTCATCGCTTGCGGCACGTAGCCCCGCCCCGGGAACTTTTCTTCCGGCAGTAATGAACGCCACGGCGTCTCGGCGATCTTGCGCCCGTGTTTCACCGCCGCGGGATTATAATACTCGATTTCGAGATCGTTTCCGCCGGGCTCTTTGAAATAAATAGAGTAAGCGAAATGCGCTTCGTGGGGTTTGGTCACGCTCCTGATTTTATACTGCTCCTTGTGAGCCGAAATGTACTCGCACGCTTTAGGAATCTCCTTGGAGCTGGCGACGCGAAATCCGTAATGGTTGCTGTGAGGTTTGTTTTTGGAGTTTGGCCCGCCTTCGTGAATCACCAGACGCCAGGCCGTGTTTGGATGCTTTACGACGGCTTGTTTGTCGGTCCGCTCGATCACTTCCGCAGCCAGCAAATCGGTAAAGATCGGCAGCGTTTCATCCAGCGAACGGCACTCGTAATGGCCCTCGGTGATTCCAATCGGTTTGAGCATCGCGCCTCCTCGAGGAAGTGGTCTACCAGGCAGTTTAGAGAAAAGCTCTTAGGCTTGTCAATTCGCCTTCCGCGCCACCGGCGGCATTCTGACCACCGCCCCGGAGCGCGCGCATTCTTCTTCAAACGTTTTGCGAATGATGGGGTCTTCGTCTTCGTACTCGATTTGCCAGCCGCCGTAGGCTAGCGGCACATCAGATTGAATTTTGCCTGGCTGCAGCTTGTACTTCCGGCTGAGAATCTTTAGAGCAAGATAACGCGCCGGCTCGGCGCTCGAATTGAAGTGTTGATGGAACCACCCTTCCGGCGGGACGACGATCGAGCCCGGTTTCCAATCGACCCGCGTCATCTCCTTCCCTTCGGGCCACAGAAGTGAATAGCCTTTCCCCGTGAGGATAAACACGTGCGCTCCCGGTCCGTGGCGGTGCGCTTTTTTATAAATACCCACCGGGAACCGCGACACATGCGAGCCCATCATACTCTCAGACATTTCAAAAAAGATCGTCGCGTTGCCTTTGCCTCTTTCGGACCATTCCACCGGCTCGATATTGATAACATCAGCGACAAAATTGGTCTCCACCACACGGTCGCTGTAAAGTTTGCCACCGCCGCTGAAGTATCCCTCTTCCCCCTTGAAGCGGTCCGTAAACGTATACGGATTGTTGACGACGAAATCTTCGCAGTGAAACAGGTTGAAAATTAGCGGCGCCGTCGTGACCGCCAGAAGACGCGCATGCTGATCACCCTGGCCGTTGAAGTGCTGATACCAAGCGTTGAGTGGCAGCGCAAACAAGCTCCCGGTTTGCCATTCGAAACTTTGCTTTGGGCTGCCCGTTTGCCAGACGGTAGTTGCGCCGCGGCCGGAGAGCACATAAACCAACGCCTCATAAATATGCCGCTGCGGGTTAAGGCTTTTGCCCGGCGCGATTTCAACGACATAAGCGTCGTCCATATAGCCTGTGCCATCAAGCATGATGTAAACGCCGTAACCGCCCATACGATCCCACCATTTGAGCGGAACCGAATAAAGATCTTCGACGAAAAACCCGCGGATCACGTCGATCCCCTGTGAAGAGATCCAGCGATCGTAAGGCGTGTCCATAACCTCCACTTTGCCCTGCACGGCCTCGTAAGATGGACGTTGAACTATATCGGCCATGATCTTCTTGTCTCCAATCTATGCAGCTTCATGAAACAGGTTTTTATGTACGGTCCTGTGAATGTCAAGCTTGGTCTAGGTTTTGCGGTCAGCGATGAGCCAGCAGCAATTCGCCCTCCACCACCCTGTCGGAGGAACAATTAGTTGTTCGCGGAGAGGGCTGCACGATCAGCGCCACTGACGCCGAATCCTGACGGCTCACAACTGAGCTGCTTGACAGCCGTTAAAGCTACCGACATACCTGAAGATCTGTCCTAATTACCTTAAACGGAGCGCAACATGAGCCAGCAAGCATCCGAGCGCTATGTCGCGGCGTTAACCAGAGGCCAGGGCCTCCATGATGAGTTCATTTATTCCATGTCATGGGACGACTACATGCATTTTCCCGATCCGTTTGCGCGCCGGGTGTTTACTGTCGAGGAAGTCGAGACGCGCTTCGAACGATATCAAAATCCTGCCCGAGCCGGGGAATTGCTCCGCTGGGATGTCCACGGCAGGCTCTTCACGCCGGCCGAAAACACCCTCAACGACGTGGCCGTCGTTATGATTCACGGCGGCGCAGCCAACGAATACGAATTCATTTTTACGCCTGACGGCCCCGAAGAGTACCTGGATCTCGCGACAACGGATCCTGGAGAAGCTCGGGTCGGCGTCGCGCAACATATTGCATCCTTGGGAATTCCGGTGCTCGCGATCTCGCTACCCGGTCATTATAGCCGTAAACCTTGGCCGCCCATTCCGGAGCGCCGGCCGGAATTTCTACTGGGTGAAATTCCGAGCGATGAAGAGTTGAGAAACCGGCTCGCGGTTTACACATTTCGCATGTGCCTCGAGGCGGTCAAAATCCTCATCGAAAAAAGTTTGCCCGAATATCCGGTTTTCTGCTGGGGACACTCCACCGGCGGGGAATACTTTTACTTGCTCGAACAGTACGGGCTCAAAAACAAGCTCATCGGCGGCCTCGGTTTCGGCACAGGCATGCCCGCATGGATTCGTAAAGAATGGGATCTAGCTTGCGCCGAAAAGCCTCCGCAAGAACGTGCCGCAGGCTTCCGTCACATTACCAATTTAAGCCGCCGCTCGCCGGAGGGCTATGTGAAAAGCGGCTACGTCGGTCCCAATCAGCCGTGGGGTAGCGCCGAGCGGTGGTTCCAACTGGAAAACCACCGCCGCCCTCAATTCAAACCGTTCCTGCAGGACATCGAGCACAGCGCGCATGACGTGCTCTTGCCCGAGATCAAGAAAATTTCCGGTTTGCCCGACGAAGAGCTCTTCATCACTTACAATGCAGAGCTGCAACGCTTGGCGGGTAAAAAGTTGCTCCACATTGTCGGTGAGAACGATAAGGGTCACTGGATCGAAGGCGGCG
>DATACQ010000702.1:0-3133 GCA_036258955.1 Binatia bacterium | reverse complement strand
TTGAACAAGCAACCATTCACCGGCCTTAAGATCGCTGTCCGTGAGCAAGCCAAACCATGCTGTCAGGAAAACGGTTGGCACTGCGGCAGCCTGTGCGGAGCTTACGCCCTCAGGGACCGGCCGGATCTCGGAAGTTTTCGCGACCGCGTATTGCGCATAACCGCCGAGGCTCGGATAAGCCACGACTCTTTGGCCGATGGAGTAGTCCTTGCTATTTGCGCCGAGCTTATCTATTTCGCCCGCAAATTCACGGCCGGGAATCACCGGAAGCTGATCCGGCGAAATTCGGTAGGCGCCCTTGCGCAAGCTAAGATCGGCGCGGTTCAACGCCGCCGATTCAACTTTAATCCGCACCTCACCAACCTTGGGCTCCGGAAGCGGGACCTCTTCGTACTGCAGAACATCTTCGGTGTCGCCAAATTTATGAATGCGAATAGCCTTCATGGCCCTCGTCTCCCTTTGTAAAAGATGGTTTGTCTCACCACAACGGACGCGCAGAAGCACCGAAGAGTGGAAGAATTTCGCGAATCCGCGTAACTAGCTCAATTTCATATTTCTTGCAGCGCCAGCTTCTATGTCTGCTTGATTACACCCGCTGCCTTGGCGGCGTGGGTGGCAATGGCGTCCATCAGGGCGGGCGATAAACAATCATACGGCTCAAGATTAAGCTCCTTCAGTCGCGCTCTGACGGCGCCCATCTCGGCGGGATCGGCGCCGGATTCAATGATCGAAGAGACGAAGGCGGCAAATTCCGGCGGCGCCCAACCTTGATCCGGCGACAACTCGGGATGTATGAAATCAAATCCGAAAAAAGGATGCTTCTCGTTTTCGATGCGTCCGTACATGTGGACTCCGCAGTCCTTGCAGGCGTGCCGCTTGATAACCGCATTGGGGTCGATGATGGCTAGTTTATCCTCATTTGCAGTTACCTGGAGTTTATCTCGCGCCACCACGGCGACCTGGGAGAACAGTGCGCCAGCGGGTTTCCAGCACTTCGTACAGCCGCAAATATGATTGTGCGCGCACTGTGCTGCAACTGTTATCTCCACTTTTCTGTCGGGACAGCGGCAGCGCAGCCTGCCGCCGGCGAAATTGGGCGCCGCGGGCTTGGTGCCATGATCGACCGCGGGATGTATTGACATCACTTTGGCCATTGCTCGCCCTCCTTCGTTTAATCATCCCGATCAACTGATCCGTTGATCTGTGTGCGGAGCATAAGTTAAGCGCCAGGCGTAATGCAAGCCGTGGAAGCTTATTTGAACAGCGAAGCTATCCCACGTGAGTCGATTCCGGTGCATGATTTTGTGGGGCCCGCGCTGGGCGGTATTCTTGGCTGCGCGAAGCGTAGCTTAGGCGCAACTTTCTGCGTGAACTCTGTAGCAATATGCTTGAAGTATTGATTCGAGCAGAAATCACCACGCCCCCACGGTACTTGGCGCTATGCAGCTACTACTTCGGCGTGCGAAGAAAGTACGTCTGACCGGTGACATACTTGGTGGCATCGCTAAGCAGAAAACGCACCAGTCCGACGATCTCAAACTTCTGTGTCAGACCGTCCAATAGCGGTGGGATCGCTTCGCGTTTCTTGAATTCCTCCGGCGTGTATCCGATTCTCGACATGGGTGTGTCAGTGGCGCCTGGGCAGACGCAATTTACGGTGATGTTGTGTTCGGCCAGTTCGGCGGCCAGTGACTTGGTAAAAGCGATGACACCGGCCTTCGAGGCGGCGTAATGGGCCGACCGCGGCTGGCCTGCCACCCCGCGCCCGGACGCGATGCTCAGGATGCGACCTTCTTTGCGCGGAATCATGTGTCTCGCCGCGGCTTGGGCGCAAAGGAAGACGCCCTTCAGATTGATGCGCATCAGCCGGTCCCACATCTCCTCCGCCATATCAACAACCGGCATGCGGTCCATAACACCGGCGCCGCAGAACATGTTGTCCACGTGACCACATTCGGCAATTGCTTCTTCCATCATTCGTGCGACGCTTTTCGACTCCCCAACGTCTACTTTGACGGCGATTGCATCTCCTTTGGCTTCACGGATTTCCGCGGCGACTTTGTCGGCTGCCTCTTTGTTGAAGTCAGCCACGACGACTTTCAGCCCATCGGCCGCCAGACCCTTGCATATATCCGCGCCAATACCGCCGGCGCCGCCGGTCACCACAATACTCTTGCTCATGATGGTTTCTCCTCCGTCATGTTCGCCGACGCTACCACCGGTAGTTTCCCTGGTCAACAAACGGATATCGGAAACTGTCGAGCACTTCCGGGCGCAATTCGTCTGCGCAAGCCGTGCAGGAATGAAGTGAAATAAAGAGAGTTGCGACCCAGAATCGTTGAGCTAGCGACGATTACGATTCGTCACGATTTAGGAAGTTTCGCGGGTCAGGTGGTTGATAATGCAACCGAGCGTTGCCTGAGGCCATCATACGGTCGAATCTGCGCCGCAGCCAGCGCTTAAAATGCCAGCGCGGGTATGGAATCAGCAAGACGAGCGCGAAGAGATCGGTAAGCACGCCGGGGGTGAGCAAAAGGATTCCGCCGACACAAATGAGCACGCCGTCCAGCAATTCCTCCGCCGGTATTTGGCCCTGCGATAGAGTTCGTTGGATTTGCCGTAGTGTACGCAGCCCTTCGAGACGCACCAGCATAATCCCAAGCAACGCAGTCAAAACCACGAGCGCAACCGTGTTGAGGGCGCCAATGCGGCTCCCGATTTTGATCAGGATCAGAAGCTCCAGCACTGGAACGATGGCGAAAAGCAGAAAGAACCGGCCCACCATAACTTAGGGATAACCTTTTTTGAGCTGAAGCGCGATGGGCAACATAAAAGAAGGGCAAAGGGCGGCATTTACCAACGATCGCAGTACCAAACTATGGAAACTCAAATCGAACTTTGAAGTTTCGCAGCCTAAGACTGCAAAGGTCGGAAGTCTTGAAGCGAGAGCTCCCGCCCGATAACACGGGTCACCCTGATGGCTAAGCAATTTTCGATACTAACCTTTGGGGCGGGCAAGGATATAAATCACCTGTCGTGAGATCAATGGATAACTCTTTTTGCCCCGGCCGGCGATGCTTCTTCGGAGAAATCGTTCGGGTGAAGAATGCGCGCGAGCATCTCCAGACCATCT
>DATACQ010000701.1:0-3712 GCA_036258955.1 Binatia bacterium | reverse complement strand
ACATGAACGAAGGACATTCGGCATTTGTTCCGCTGGCGCTGCTGGAGCAACTCGGGCGGGAGGAAGGTACTCGGAGTTTCAGCGATTATGATATGGAAGCGGTGCGGCGGCAACGGGAGTATGGGTGGTAAACACACACTTCCGCCGCACCGCTTCCATTTCATAATCGCTGAAACTCCGAGTACCTTCCTCCCGCCCGAGTTGCTCCAGCAGCGCCAGCGGAACAAATGCCGAATGTCCTTCGTTCATGTGGTAGGCATTGAAACTGGCGTAGCCAAGCACCCGCAGTATCGCGATACCGCCTAAGCCGAGGATAATCTCTTGGCCCAGGCGATAACGGTCATCGCCACCATACAGATGGTCGGTCAGGGCGCGATCGCGCGGATCATTTTCTTCTAGGTCGGTGTCCAGGAAGAGCAGCGGTACCAGGTGCCGAGTAACCCCCGCGACCTGATAACGCCAAGCACGAACGCGCACTTCCCGGCCTTCTACGGTCACGGTGGCCCGGGCCGGCAGCGCCTCAAGCCGGGTTTCCGGCGACCAATTGGAAGGGCTCTCGGACTGATTTCCTTGGAAATCGAGCCGTTGGTCGAAATAGCCTTTTCGGTGCAGCAATGTGACCGCTACCATCGGTACTCGTAAGTCCGCCGCGGAGCGAATCATGTCGCCTGCCAGAATCCCCAATCCGCCGCTATAAGTCGGAATCTCGGACTCAATGGCAACGTCCATTGTGAAATACGCGATAGACCCGGACGTCTGACTGACTGCCGAACTGTTCATGCCGCCACCTACAACTTACCACTCGATTTGGGATGGTGTGATCAAACTAGTTTTCGTGGTCGCCAACAAAAAAGAGGAGATCTGTAAGAATTGTTAACACAGCACCCGGAATTGCGCAATTGTTTGTCACAGGATTCGGAGCCGAAAACCGTTAAAACAAGCTCTGACGTTAAGAACCGATTATAGCAGCCTTAAAACATTTCTGCAGCAAAGTCCCACTCCGCGGGATCGGTTTAAAGATCGAATCTAGTGCTCAGAGCCTCCCACGACCCGTGTTCCGCGAGCATGCGCAATACTGCAATGGTCGGTGGCATCATTGGAAAACCACCGGGTGAAACGCGCTGAAGGGCGGCTTGAGGGGTAATCCATAAACTCTCCGCCACTTCTTCCGAGGAGTGCAAAGGAGTCTGCTGCGCTGGCAAGGCCGCTAAAAAGAATCGGGTATCAAAACGAATTTTATAGTGTTCCGGTGTGATGCGATGAGAAAAATAGGACAAGCTGCTGATATCGCACCGCAGGAGCTCCGAACTGAGCAAAGAAGCGAGAGTTATTTCGCCTCGTTGAAGCGCGCTGCGCTTCGACAGCAACCGTTCCAATCGGCTGCTGGAGCCTGAGATGTCAGCCTCGCCAGCGCCGGTAAAAAAAAGTATTCCCGCCTCCTCGAACAGTTCGCGAGCCGCGGCGATCCAATGCCCCAGACATACCGCCGGCTCGAGGTCCGATTTTAAGGCCGCTTGCGCTTCGGCCGGCGCGAGACCATGAGTCAGCGCGAGCATTTCAGGGGAATAGTCGGTCGCTTCGACGCACCCACCCGGAAAGACGTACGCACCCGCATAGGTCTGCATCCTTTCCGGCCGGCGGTTCATAAGCACTTCAAAGGCGCCGTGCTCGCCGGGACGAACTAATACCACCGTCGATGCGGGAAGCGGAATAGCACCTGAAGCCATCAATCTTCAAACCTGCGCACTCAGATCTCCAGTTGTCTTGATCATCCGGTATTCAGTGGCGGGTTGACGGCTTACCGATGTGAATATGCGCGCCGGTTGAGGATCCGGGCACGCTGCCACGGAAGGCAATAAACGGAATACCGATTTGCCGCAGATAGGAGATCAACGATCGCCCTTCGCTGCTGTCCGGATGGAGCGCTACATCCATCGCCTCACGGTGGTCAAAGCGCAGCCGGTCATGCGCCGGCGACTGCCCATAGGCACTCACCGGCAATGCCCTCCCAAACGTTTGGGAAAAGAATTTCTCAATCTTGGGAGACTCGGCCAGCGACCAGCCGGTAGCGCCGTTGAAACGAATCAGCATGCCCGCTTCGCTATAGCCGCCGCGGCCCAAGGGCGGCAAACGCAATAGCTCATCGCGCAGAGTTACCTCGGCGATCGCGATATCGTCTTCCATAATCCAGCGCTTCACATCTAGAATGTTGCGCATACACGCGATCAGCGCCTGGTGCACCGGAGTTACTTCATTGCGCGCGACGAGACCTTGCTGATAAAGCTCCCGGCGTTTCTCAAACTCTTGAGTCAGCCGTTTTTGCTCTTCTTCATAAAGGCTCAGAAGTTTTTCGTACTTGCTGCGCGACTCTTTCATTTTGGCAATCGCATCGGCACGCAAACGCACCAGCTCCGCATTGCTTTCCGCCGCTAGCCTCAAAGGAGGCAGCTTACGTGAAGTGGCGCTGCCGGACTCTTGCCGCGCCTGCGCATGGGTAACGGCGCAGGCCAAATAGAGTAGGGTCACTCCTAGAAGTCGAAAAACCACCATGCTCGGTCAAACTCCCGCCGATAGAGTCTATGGGCTCTTATTGGGAGGGTCAAGTCAGTGGCCTACGCTATTTCGAGGGGCGAAAACTCGTCCAAGCCGCTGGTTCTATTTGCGCAACACGACGTTGACGGCCGGCCGGCACAAGCAGGTTTTAGACGGATTCGAGCACCGCACGCCGCACCAAGTCCTGTGCCATTTTGACCTTATAAATATTGTCTTTTAGCGGCTTGGCCCCTTCTAAAGCGATGGTACCTACTTGCTGGGCCACGTTATCGTCGATCGTTTTTCCGCGCAGAAACGTTTCGGCTTTGGCGGCGCGCCACGGGATGGGCGCAACGCCACCAAGAACTACGCGGCCCTCACGCGCGACACCGCCATTGCTTTGCAGGACGGTTGCCACAGCGACAATCGCATGATCCCACGCCTGTCGTTCGCGAACCTTGGAATAAAAGCCCTTGCTCCCCGGCTTCGGCTTTGGCACGTAAATGTCAGTGACGATCTCTGTTGGTTTCAAGATATTCTCGCGCCGGTAGTCCAGTGAAGGCAGGATGAAAAACTTTTCTAACGGGAGGGTTCTTTCACCTGTCGGCCCGGCGATCTTTATCTGCGCGTCCAAGGCGACCAGCGCCGGCGCGGTATCTGAGGGGTGGACGATATAGCTCGGTCCGCCGCCAAGGATCGCGTGAAAGCGGCCATCGCCGGTGACTGTGTAACAGAGCTGACCGCCTTTGCGCAGACAGTTAAAGTTCGCTGACCGGAAATACCAGCAAAACGGCCGCTGGCAGATGTTACCGCCCAGAGTGCCTGCATTGCGAATCTGCGGCGACGCCGCTTCCCCGGCGGCCGCGGACAAAATTGGCAGCTTTTCACGTAGGCCAGGGTGATCTTCTATATCCGCCAGCGTTGTGAGAGCGCCGATGCGAAAGCCGCCGCGCTCCTCCTTTATGGTATTCAAGCCCGGAATGGTTTTGAGATTGATGACGTAATCCGGAGTCAAGACGTTATCTTTCATCAACTGCAGCGCCTCGCTGCCGCCGCCAACGACTACCGCCTGCTGCTTGCTCTGGTGAAATTTTTGCAACAGAGCGACCGCCTCGCCAACGCTTTTTACGTCGATGTTTTCAAATGACTTCATGGTAGTTCTCCTTCCTCAGACCTGGCG
>DATACQ010000700.1:0-7449 GCA_036258955.1 Binatia bacterium | reverse complement strand
TATCGACGATTTCTAACCAATCTCGTAAGTCTCGGTACTTCGGGGTCTTCCCCGCCCTCATGTCTTCTTCAGCCAACTTTCTCGCTTCTAACGCTGTCATCTACATCGGTCTCCTTTCGCGCTCGCCTGGAAACATCTTAGTCCCCGAGCATCGTTTCATCAATACCTTCCTTGTCATCAGCGGGCAAACCGTTGCAGCTTCCGGGATCCAGGTGCAAGTAAACTTTGTCGCCCGGATTAACCGAATTAAATGGATGTGTATGCACGGCTATGATGTCATCGCCTACAGCGACTTTACACTGATAAGCATCGCCCATGAAAATCGCTTCTGTGACGGTTCCTTCCAAAACATTGTCCATATTAGCCGGTTTGTCCTTATAAAGCGGGATGTTTTCCGGCCGGATGGAAATCACTGCGGCCTGATCTTTCTTTAACGGAGTGGCAGGAATAAAACTCAATACGCCCTTCTTTGTTGCGAGTTTTCCCGGACGGCTGTTGCCGTCAACGTCGAGGACCTTGCCCTCAATCAAATTTGTCAGTCCTAAAAAGGTCGCCGTGAAACGTCTCTTGGGACGGGTATAAAGCTGGCGCGGCGAGCCGATTTCGATCAGTACACCGCCGTGCATGACGGCGATTTGATCTGAGATCGCCAGCGCCTCCGACTGATCGTGGGTGACAAAAATCGTCGTAATGTTAGTGCGCCGCTGCAGGGCCTTGATCTCAGATCTCATTTGCACGCGCAGCTTGGCGTCCAGGTTGCTCAACGGCTCGTCGAGCAGCATGACCTTGGGTTCATTTATCAGCGCGCGCGCGAAAGCGACACGCTGCTGTTGTCCGCCGGACAGTTTCGGTGCGGGCCGGTCCTCCAGACCATCCAGGCCGACGATTTTCAAGACATCGACGACCCGTTTTTTAATTTCAGCCTTCGGCCGGCGTTGGATCGTGAGAGGATAGGCGACATTTTCCGCGACAGTCATATGCGGCCAGATCGCATAGGACTGGAATACCATTCCGATGGGTCGCTTGTTGGTCGGAACGTAGACCCGCTCGCCCGAAGCGTAAACGGTCCGGCCGCCAATGGTGATGCGGCCGCCATCGGGTCTCTCTAGACCCGCGACGCAACGCAAGGTGGTGGTTTTACCGCAACCGCTAGGACCAAGAAACGTATAAAGCGACCCCTCGGGGACATTGAGCGACACTCCTTTTAATACGTGAACCCGCTCTTTGTCCTCGCCGAAATATTTTTCCAGCGCTTCGATCTGGACCATGTCTTTTTTCTCTGCCATAGAACCTCCCGGGCATGCCGGCTATTGTGCCTATGAACTCAAGAACTTCTTACTGGCAACTGTGTCACTCTGCGATGCCGATCCTGGCGCCGAGCTTGCGCGCCGTGAATGCCATCACGAGCAACAGAAGCACCATCAACACTCCCAGAGCGCAAACATACGTGTATTGACCGCCTTCCCATAAGTCAAATGCCATGATCGACAGCACCGTGCTATTGTAAGAATAAAGCAGGATGGAGGTGGATAGCTCCCGTAATGCAATGATGCTGATGTAAATCCAGCCCGCCGTGAACCCGGGCATCAAGAGCGGCAAAATCACCTTTCTGAATGTCTGAAACCAGGTGCCGCCCGCGGTCAGCGAAGCTTCCTCCAATTCTTTGTTGATTTGGATCATTGAGGCTGATGCGGCGCGGATGCCATAGGGAATGTATTTGGTTATGTACGCCAGCAGCAGAACCCAGATGGTGCCATAGATCGGAATCGGCAGCGTCAAATAAACCCAGATCAGACTGACACCGAGAACGATTCCCGGCATCGCGATCGGTATAAAAGCCATCGTGTCAAGCAACGCGCGACCCGGTAATTTTGTCTTTACGGTCACCCAGGCGATAACCGACGTCAGCAGCATCACCAGAGTCGCCGAGCCGACGGAAAGATAGAAGCTGTTTTTGAAAGCGGTGGCAGCCAGCGGGTAGTTGAGAATGTAGTGATAATTGGCCCACGTCATCTTTGACGCCAGCTCCCAAGACGGCACGCCGTAGTAAGGAATAAAGGAGGACCAGAGCAGCACAAAAACCGGCATGATCACTGCGAGAAAAAATATCAAGAAAGCCACTGCGCAAGTGAGATACTTCCAGGCACCGAGATCAATCACCCGAGGACGATAGCCCTTACCCGTCACCGTGGCATAGCGCTCCTCGCGCCGCGTGATTTTTCCGTAGATCAGTACGCCGACGGTGCTGATCGCCAACAAAGTCACCGCGTAAGCGCCGGCGAGACCGAAGTCGGACGGAAATTGATGAATGGCAAGAAAAATCTTGGTCGTAAACACCGAGATTTTTGCCGGCACGCCAATCAACGCGGGAACTTCGAAGGCCTCGATACCCCGAATAAAGACGATCAACATGACACTGAACATCGCCGGTCGCATGAGCGGCAGTGTGATTCGCCCGAATGTTGAAAACGTGCTCGAGCCAGCGGTTAGTGCGGCTTCTTCGAGCGACGTATCCATGTTGCGAAATGCGGCCGACATCAGCAGAAAAACCAGCGGGTAGAGATGAATCGACTCAGCCCAGATCATGCCCCACATGGAATAGACATTGAACGGCGATGAGTCCAAGCCCAGAGCTCCCTTGAGCACGAGATTGATCAGGCCGATCTTCGGGCTTAGCAGAAGGATCCAGGCGATGGTGCTGAGAATACCGGGAATAATGAACGGGATCAGCGCCATGACGACGAACAGCTTCTTGAAAGGCGTGTTCGTGCGTTCGCTGACCCAGGCCAAGAACGTGCCGATGAGAAACGTAACCGAGCACGTGCCGAGGGCGTAGTAGATGGAGTTGAGAAAGAGTAAGTAGAATTCCTTGTCGAAATAGGCCTTGACGTAGTTCTGAATCGTGAACGCCGCTCCGGGTTCTCCGATCGGCGCGCTGCGAATGCTGCCGTAGAGCAGCATGACCAGGGGCACACCGGCCAGATAGAGCACAAAAACGATGGCGGCGATGAGAATTAGGGCTTGGGCATTAAGCCGTAGCACCACATCCTCCTGCGACGATCAGTTTCTCGGCGCCTCGTTTATATTATGAACGACCTGATCCTGAATCATCGTCTTTTTCACTTCTTCTTCGATCAGATTCCAGACTTCATCCTCATATTTGAGGAAGCGCGGATCGCGCTTGACGGAAAGTTCGCGCGGCCGAGGGATGTCAATCTTGATGGTCGCTTTCACCCGCCCGGGCCTGGCGGCAAAGACGATCACCCGGTCGGCGAGATAGATGGCTTCATTAATCTGGTGCGTGATGAAGAGCACGGTCTTTTTTGAGTCTCGCCAGATGCGCAGCAATTCCGACTGCATGATTTCGCGGGTCTGAGCATCGAGAGCGGCAAACGGCTCGTCCATGATGAGAATCTTCGGATCGACCGTGAGAGCCCGCGCCAGGTTGCAGCGTTGCTGCATACCGCCGGACAGCTCGTGAGGGAAATGTTCTTCAAAGCCCCCAAGACCTACCAGCTTAATGAACTCTTTTGCGCGCGTCGTTCCTTCGTGGTTATCGAGTCCCTGACATTCCAGTCCAAAAATCACGTTCTTGAACACCGTCCGCCACGGCATGAGACAAGAGTCCTGGAAGACCATGCCGCGATCGGTGCCTGGTCCGGTCACTGGCACGCCGTCGATGTCGATTCTGCCGGCGGTCGGTTTCAGCAAACCATCGCACAGGTTGATAAAAGTGGTCTTGCCGCAGCCGCTGGGGCCGACGATCGTGACAAACTCACCGTCTTCGACTTGCAAGTTGATGTTATCAAGCGCTAAGAGTCTGCCCCCCGTGCGCGGTTGATAATACTCATGTCGTAAACCGGTTGCTTTAAGTTTTGTTTGTGCCACTGTGCCTCCTCAAATCGAGTCTTGTTTGTCAATCTACAAAATGTCGCACTTCCGCGAGATCAGTGTCGAGGTGGTTAAAACGAGATACGACTTATCATTTTCGTTGCTTTTTGCAAGCTTAGCCCGGCTTCGTTGACAAGAAAATTCCTATTGGATAGCTTTTGCTCGATTGCATAAACTTTTTTATCCAATTTAGCTCGTGGCTTACTCCATAAAAAAATCAAAACCTAAACCCCGCGCTTCCGAAAACCTCTCGATGCGAGTGTACCTTCAGATTAAGAATTTGATCTTGTGCAATGAGGTTCTGCCGGGCCAGAAAATGCACCACCAGGAACTCAGCGATCGGCTTGGCGTCAGCCGCACTCCGGTGCGCGAAGCTCTTAACCGGCTGGTGCAAGAAGGATATGTATCCTTTCTGCCGAATCGCGGCTTTACCTGCAAAGAAATTAGATTGCAAGAGGCGGAGGAGCTGTACGATCTACGCGAAGCGCTGGAGGTTTTCGCGATGGAGAAAGCGGTCACGAACGTGAGCGATGAAGCCCTTGATGAACTCTCGCGAAAGATGAATCTCTATGGCGCCGACGTGCAGCGGCGCTTTTCCCGGGAACGATTGATCTACGATCAGGACCTCCACTTGCACATCGCGCGGCTGGCAGGCAACGAGACTCTCCTCCGTACATTGACTCAAGTATTTGAACGCATTATTTTGAAGAGACGGACCGACGGCCTCTACGACCCGGCACGGGGCCTTGCCGCCCACCAGGAGCATCTCCAGTTGATCGAAGCTATGACGCGGCGCGATGCGGCGCAAGCTATCCGCATCCTCCGCGCACACATTCGCGTCGGCAAAGACAATGTTGTGGGCGACTTGCGCCAAAGGCAGCATAGTCGCGAGCTGCAGAGAACGGCGGCTTTCGCCGGCTAACAAGCTAGCCGGAGTGAATTTCACCGGGTAAGTTGCTGTGCACAAGGTCGTCATGCCGTAAAAACGGAAGCACAGCTTTGAAACTCCTGGATCCGGGCTCGCGCTTCAGTGCCAGGGCTAATCAGTTGGAGCTGAAGGCTATATCGCCCAGCTTGCTCGTAATGACAAGGAAGTCATGCCAGCTGCTGCATCGAAATGACCGGATGCACTTGACAGCTCTACAACAGCTAGTCGAAAAAGAGATAAAAACACAGATCAAAGGAAGGAAGATTTATGGCTGCAGATTTAGTTATTAAAAACGGCTGGGTCGTGACACCCACGGAGACATTCCAAGGGGGCGTTGCTATCAGCAACGAAAAGATCGTCGCCATCGGGTCCAACGATCAGTTACCCCAAGGCAAGGAAGAGATCGACGTGAAGGGCAAACATATTCTGCCCGGTATTTTCGATGGCCACGTTCATTTCCGGGAACCCGGGATGACTCACAAGGAAGACTTTCAAACCGGTTCGACCGCGGCGGTGTGCGGCGGCGTTACGACGGTCGTCGATATGCCGAACACCGTTCCTCCGACGGCCGATGCCGAGCAAGTCAAAGTCAAAAAACAATTGGGGGAGGCGAAATCGCTGGTGGACTTCGGGATTACCGGCGTTATTGTGCAGACGAACACGAAAGACATTTTACCCATGGCGGCTGCCGGTGCTATCGGCTACAAGATCTTTTTCGGCGAAACCATCGGCAATCTGCCTTTTCCGGACGACGGCATGTGTATGGAAGCTTTTGACTACATTGCTCAATCGAAGTTGCCGTTGGGCATTCATGCCGAAAACCGCCAGATCATGGCCTACTGCACCAATAAGCTGAAAACCGAAGGCAAGAACGACGCGCGCTACTGGGAAGCCTCCCGGCCTGATATATGCGAAGCGGAGTCGGTGCATCATGCGCTTTTCTTTGCCGAGACGTTCGGCACCAAGCTCCACGTCTTTCACATGAGCTCCAAGCAAGCAGCCTACATGGTCCGGGACGCCAAGGCGCGCGGGCTAAGGGTCACGGCGGAAACGGGGCCGCACTATTTGCTGCGCGAACCCAACGACATGGACAACGTCGGCTCATTGCTCAAGATGAATCCGCCGGTACGCACGAAGGATCACGCCGAAGTGTTGTGGCAGGGGTTGCGCGAAGGCTTCGTCGATACACTGGCAACGGACCATTCACCCCATACGCTGGATGAAAAGGGTTCAGACTTGTACGGCAAACTCACAAAACCCGCGATCTGGGACTGCATCTCCGGCTTCTGCGGCGTCGAGACCGGGGTGCCGTTGATCCTAACCGAAGTTAACAAGGGGCGGCTCACCCTCAATCAGTACGTAAAAGTCGCCTGTGAAAATCCGGCAAAGGTTTGGCAGGTGTACCCGAAGAAGGGCACGATCCGCCTTGGATCCGACGGCGATATTACGGTCGTTGACATGGACAAGGAAGCCACCATTGACGTCAACAAGTTACACAGCAAAAACAAACCGTCGCCTTGGCATGGCTGGAAGGTCAAAGGCATGCCGGTATGCACCATCGTGCGCGGTCACGTGCAGATGAGAGACGGCGAACCCTGCGGCAAAGCCATCGGGAAGGCGCTCACGCCGCTCATCTAAAAGGATGAAGGATCAAGGCAGAAGGATGAAAAGATAAAGCTGGATTTCCTCTGTCTAAGCTTCATCCTTTATCTTTCATCCTTTTGCCTTTCGAAGGGCCTACACGAATGAAGCGCACTGAACCGTTAGAGATGTACCAGCCCACCTCAGTGCACGAGGCGAGTCGCTTGCTGAGACAAAACGGACCGGGCGGGCGTTTTCTCGCAGGTGGCACCGACCTGGTTATCGCGATGAAGGAAAAAGGGCTCGTGCCCAAGTACATCGTTGATCTTAAAAGGATCCCCGGTCTCGCCGGCATTCGAGAGAACAGCGACGGCACGATTTCCATCGGAGCTCTGACGACTATGCGGGACGTGGAAATCTCGCCATTAATCAAACACAAGTTTCCTTTTCTCGCTCAGAGCGCGGCTGAAGTAGGTTCGATTCAGATCAGAAACCGCGCCACCGTGGGCGGTAATTTGGCCAACGCTACGCCGTCGGCCGATGTGGCGCCAAGCCTCGTGGCGCTGAGCGCGACGGTAAAAATCGCCGGCGAAAATAGGGAGAGAACCTTGCCGCTTGAGCAATTTTTTCGCGGACCCGGTCAAACCGTCGTGGCTGCGGATGAGATACTCACGGAAGTCACAATCCCGCAAACGAGCCCTCGGCTGGTAGGCGAATACATCAAGTTTTCACCGCGAGAAATGATGGATCTGGCCTACGTCGGAATCGCCGTCGTTTACAATCTCGGCGAAAAGGACAAGAAGTGCACGGAAGTACGGATAGTTCTCGGAGCGGTGGCGCCGACGCCGATCCGCGCAAGGAAGGCTGAAGCAATCCTCGAGGGTCAGACGCTGAGCGAAGCCCTAGCAGAGAAGGCTGGTGCGAGCGCCGCGGAGGAAGCAAAGCCCATCAGTGACGTGCGCTCGACGGCCGACTACCGCCGGGCGATGGTGGGCGCAATGACGAAACGAGCTATTTTAAATGCGGTCCGGCGGCCGCATTTAAAATAG